>JASHSL010000413.1 GCA_030040855.1 Terriglobales bacterium | reverse complement strand
CAGATTCATTGCGAGGGCTGGCTCTGGGCGCCGACTGCGTTCACTGAGCCAGAATGCGAGACCTGCGGTTCCAGCAGCGACCCCACCCAGGCGGAGCAATCTGACTAGGGCTTCGCGTCGGCTGAGTGTTGCGCTGTCAGCCAGCGGAAGATTCGTATCCTGGCTTTGCTTTTGCACGACATTGAATTGTAATTTCGTTTAGTGACAGCGCCCATGCAGTCCGTCACAACGCCATGTGTCGGCCGACCCACAGTTGCCATAAGGGCAGCTCTGGGCCTTGTCGGGTTCAGCGCGATCATTGGCCAGATCGTGCTCATGCGGGAACTCGTCGTTGTCTTCAACGGAAATGAGATCTCGCTTGGAATCATGCTGGCCACATGGCTTATGTGGACCGCGGCTGGAAGCGGCCTAGCCAGTTGCTTGGCGCACGGCCCAAGCAACGCTCGCAGAGCGGTGGCTGCGCTCGAATGCCTCCTCGGCGTGAGCTTGCTGCCGACCATCTGGATCCTGCGCGTCGCCAGGACTTTTTTTCAGACGGTGCCAGGCGAATTGGTTGGTCCCGTGCCGATGCTGCTCACTTCCCTGGCGTGTCTGAGCGGGTTCTGCGTTCTCTCCGGTGCCCTCTTCGTCGTCGGGGCCCACATGTACCAGCAAGAATGCGGCGTCTCCTCCCGTGTCGCGACCAGTTCTGCTTACCTGCTCGAAGCTGCTGGCTCTGGCTTCGGCGGAATTCTGGCCAGCGTTGTGTTGTTGCGGTTTTTCGGGTCCTTCCAGATTGCGACTGTTACCGCTCTTCTGAACTTGTGCATGGCCGCAGTCTTGTTGCTGCGGATGAAACGTGCACAGGTTGTGGGCGTGGCCGTAGCAGCCGCTCTTTTCGCGATGCCGTTCCTTGCATATGTGGCGCCGTCCCTGAACAGGTCTGCGCAACAGCGCCTGTGGCCGGGATTCCGCTTGTTGGGATCGCGCGACTCGATCTATGGCAATCTGGTAGTTATTGAAACCGGCAATATCCGCAGCATTTATGACAATGGCGTGATCCTAGCCAGCGCGCCAGACGAAGCCGCTGCAGAAGAAGCAGTTCACTATGCACTGTTGGAGCATCCCGCACCGAGGCATATTCTGCTGATCGGCGGTGGAGTAAACGGTGGTATTGCCCAGGCGCTGAAGCATCCTACCCTGGGGCGGCTCGACTATGTTGAGCTCGATCCGGCGCTGATTGACGTGACCAAGCAGTTCTTTCCAGCGCCATCTGTCGCTTTATCGGATCCTCGGGTGCGCATCCACTATGCGGATGGGCGGCGCTATCTCAAGGCGGTCAGAGACATCTTTGATGTAATCATCCTTGATCTTCCCGACCCGCAGACCGCGCAGTTGAACCGCTTTTATACAGCGGAGTTCCTTCGTTCCGCTCGCGATCACCTTACTCCCGGTGGACTGCTCGCTCTACAGCTGCGCGCCTCGGAGGATTACATCAGCCCTGATTTGGCAGAGTTCCTGCGCTGTATTCATCGCACGCTGCGACAGGTGTTTCCCTATGTAGTCACACTTCCGGGCGAAACGATTCACTTCTTCGCAGCCGTGCAACCTGATGTCCTTACAGATGACCCGCAAACCCTGATTTTGAGATTGCAAAGCCGACACCTCGAGACCGAGTACGTTCGCGAGTATTTCATTCCATTTCGCATGGCGCCCGACCGCATGGCGCAGGTCCGTGAGCTGTTACAGCCTTTACCGACAACCCCTGTCAATCGCGACTTCGAGCCGATCGCGTATTACTTCGACGTCGTGCTATGGAGCGCGCAGTTCAAGTTGGGCTTTTCCCGCTGGTTCCGGGCCGCTGCGCACATGAGTTTCATGCCGATCATCGAAGGGACTTTCGTGACTCTTTTGTTGGTGGCGCTTGTTCTGGGGTATCTTCCCGCTCGGGAAACACGCGCCCGTACTTCCGCGGCGTGCTGCGTGGTTGCAACCGGGTTCACCCTGATGGCTCTCCAGATCCTCCTGTTACTCGCGTTCCAATCGTGCTACGGCTACGTGTACCACCAGCTCGCCATTCTGATCGCGATGTTCATGGCTGGCATCGCCTTGGGGGGGTGGATGGGCATTCGTCGTGTCCGATCACACGACGAGCCACCGTTCCGCGCAATTGTTACGATTCAGTTACTTCTCGTGGCCTCGGGGCCCACGCTGATATTTCTGGTCAGCCTGCCATCGAAGATTTCCAGTGGGAGTGCGACACTGTTGGCTACGCAGTTTCTTTTTCCTGTGATGGCAGGCCTCGGGGGGATCTTGGGTGGCTATCAATTTCCTATTGCAACGGAGATTTACCTTGGTGATGGCAGCTCCAAGGCAGGCCTGGGTGCCCTTTATGCTCTCGACCTCTTGGGCGGATGTGCGGGAGCGCTTCTGTTGAGCGCCTACCTCATCCCGGTTTTCGGTTTCTGGAAGACGGCATGGCTCAGCGCGGCGGTGAACCTGGCACCGGCACTCCTGGCCGCGCGGGTAAGCCTGGAGGAGGCGAAGGTGTCTCGGGCATAAGAGCCTGCGGCTTCGTCTCACCGAACACTACCGCCGTGAACATAAAGATGTCCGTGTTTTCATCTTTCCAGCAGCCGGCCCGCATACCTGCTTTGGCGCAGGTTTCTTCGAGGAACGTTTGCCGATCCCATTGTTCTTCCACCGGCACCTGGGGGAGCAAAAGGCCTTCGTAAACACCATTCTTCATTAATAAGCCGTGCTGGCCGACTTTGATCTGTCGAACATCCAGCACGTGCCGCAACGGCGAAAGTACGGAGATTTCGTACTCGATCTTCGGCAATTCTGGGGCTGACACAGGCTGAAACCGAGTATCGCGCAAAGCTGCCAGGGTCGCGGTGTCCCGCACCGTCATGTAGAGGGGTTTGACCGCGGACGTGTAGCCGATGCAGCCGCGCAATTCACCCGACTCCCTCAGCGTGACGAATGCACCGCGCTCCTGATTCAACAATTCGTTTGTGCTGGCGGGAGGTTCATACAGATTCTTTTGCCGTACAGCGTACTCCACCGACTTGCGAGCCAGAGCGAGTAGTTCGCTCTTTTCGTGAGCACCAAGCGAGAACGGCTGCTCCACCGCCCGTTGATTTTGAGTTTTCACCAACGCAACCGCACTGTATCCAACCACACGTGAGTGATCTCCTGTAGTGTCGCCGGAATTGGCGTACCTGAGCACAAGCGCCTGATTCGCTCCCATGCGCTCAGCAGCAATCATGGTTGCGACGATGGGCGCACCGCCACAGGCTTCCCAAATCCGCATCCCGAAATTCTGCGACATGCTAAAGTAGTCCCATTCCTGCAGTGCATTCAGAGTTTTGTGATCAATGTTCACCGCCTCGTCGTAGGGGTGATAGTGCGACAGATCAGAACTGGCCAGGATCAGCGTGTCGTTGCCTTGGATCAGCTTCGCCAGCGCTACTCCCAGAGCCCGGCTGCTTTCGTAACTCTGGTCTCCCATGATGACGGGAACGAGTTGGAAATCTCCCAGCACGCGCTGCAGCCAGGGTAACTCCACCTCGAGTGCATGCTCTGCGCCTTCCTTGATGGGAGTGTGCCCGTGGCTGGAGAACTTAATAGTCGGGCTCAGGTTGACCAGTTGCTTTGCAAACGTCTTGTCCACTTGAACGGTCCCGAACGGCGTGGCGTAGGCATCCCCGTCGAAGACAGAGGTGAAGTCAAAGGTTTCGTAGTGGGAGGGCGCGATCACCACGACCCGCGAAAACTTCCGCCCTTTTAGCGCGGCATACGTGTAAGCAGCGACGGGGCCAGAGTATTGATAACCGGCGTGAGGTGCGATTACGGCGAGAATTGGGTCGCTGATTGGCGGCGGAGCCGCACGTGCCAGCATGTCGTCAATCATCGCTGCCAGAACCTTTGGGTCCGCCGGATAAAAGCCGCCCGCCACTCCCGGCTGGCGTATGTTTTGCGGATTGACGGCGTGGGAATATTGCAGCGTCACAATCGCCGTCACTGCAACCAGCAAGGCCGTCATTTGATATCTTGCATAGCGCATCTTTCTTCTCATACGGAGACCTCTTACGCATGCCAAACTCCGGGAATTTGCTGTCCGCAGAATGGACACGCGCCCTTACGAATCAACACCTGCTTGGCCGTCAGGCCTACGCGCTCCACCAAAACGCGATGACACTTCGGGCAATAAGTGTTCTCCGCGGGGTGTCCGGGGACATTGCCGACGTACACGTAGTGCAGCCCTTCTGCGTCAGCAATCGCCTTGGCACGTTCTAGCGTGGGAACCGGCGTTATCGGCAGGTTCTTTAACAGATATTCGGGATGAAACTGCGTGAAGTGTACCGGCACATCCACGCCAAGATTTGTCCTAATCCAACGAGCCAAGCCGCGGAATTCGGCATCGCTGTCATTGAGTGTCGGCACCACTAAGTAAACAATTTCGGTCCACTTGCCCATTGTTCGCAGCGTGACCAGGGCGTCCAGCACAGGCTTCAATGCACCAACGACAACGTCCTTGTAATACGATTCGGTGAAGGCTTTCAGATCGATTTTGACCGCGTCCATTTTTCCGTATGCGGTCTTGAGCGCTTCCTCTTGCATATAGCCATTCGACACGACCACACTGCGGATTCCGGTTTCGTGCCCAGCGTCGGCCGCATCCATCAGATATTCGCTGAAGACCACCGGTTCGCTGTAGGTGTAGGCGATGGTGGGGCAACCATGCTGCTTTGCCAGATCGGCGACCAATTTTGGGGGAGCATATTCGGCCGGAACCTGCTCCGGGCGCACCTGCGAGATGTCCCAGTTCTGGCAGAATTTGCAATTGACGTTGCACCCGGCCGTGGCCAGTGACAAAGCCAGCGTCCCCGGCAAGTAGTGGAACAAGGGTTTTTTCTCAATCGGGTCAATGTGCGCGGCACACACGCGCGAGTGCACCAGCGTGTAGTAGGTTCCTCCGTGGTTTTCGCGCACGCCGCAATACCCGCGCTCCTTGTCTCCCACGGTGCACTCGCGCGGGCACAGCTTGCATTTGATCTTCTGGTTTTGGAGTTTTTGGTAGAACTTTGCCTCGACGGTGAATCTCGAATCGTCCCGCTTTTGCGGAACAGCAGGCAAGGGCATCGCGACGAGAGGCTGGGCACCGTCACAGATGCTTAAGGCTGCTCCGGATAGCAAGGCACACTTCAAGAACGAGCGGCGGTCGAGCGCACAAGAGAACGCGCCTCGCACGGACTGCGCGATTTCAGTCTCACCAGCAGCCGGGAAGCCTGCTTGCGCATTGACTTCGCCTGACATAGTAAACCTCAGTCACCCGGCATCCTACACTTCGACAACCACAATCTTCTTGGGATCGTTCGTGCCCAACTGATGCTGCGCATCGCCGGCCGTCGCGATGTAGCGGGGCGCTCTGTCTTCGGCTTCCAGTGTCTTCAATCCTTGCTCGGCCCGCTTGCGCTCGATAATCTGCCAGCCGATGTAGTCGAGCGCCACCGGATCCTGCGAGACGATCAACGCATTGTTTTTCCAGGCGTATTGCGGCTTGTATCCCGGCCCACCTTCGTACGATGCCGTCGTCGCGTCGCAGATAGTTAAGCGCATCTTTCTTCTGATCTCGGGTAGCATATTCACATCGGCGACGTATGGATTGCAGCCGTTGGGGTGGTACTTGTTTGGGTTGTGAATTACGCCATACATATTCTTCAGCGCGGCGGTTATGCCAGCGCCATCATGGTCTTTGAGCACCGGCACATTGATGAGCACGTCGCAGTGCTCGGTCAAAATCTTCGACAATCGGCTGCCAACATCGCCATAGGTCACCAGTTCGTCTTCGTAACCCACTCGGTCAGTGCCGAAACATTGGACACGGTTGCCGCCGGTCGACACGTGGAATCCGGCGCGTTCCAGTTCGTCCGTGTCGCGGTCCCAAATCACGATGTCGCTTGCTCGGAGTCCGGCTTCCTGCAATCTTTCGCAAATGGCTTCGATAAGCTGAAGGTTGCTCGAGAGTCCTCGTCCTCCGAGCGCATTCATCTTCAGTCCTACCTTGTCCCCTGGGCGGGCAAGCTTTTTCCACGGCTCAGTGGGATTGTCAAGGTTGAAGACAGCTTGCACAGATCGGTCGAGCAGCTTCAGCATTCGGTTGGAATCCACCGTGGTTCCGGCATCGCGCAGCTGCGGGTCACGCGCAATCACTACTCGGGATTTTCCGGCTGCGGTCCCTTGCTCGGACGCTTCGAGCAGCGGCACTTTACCGCTGGCGCGCAGGATGGCGACGCCCGTCAGACAGTTTTTCAGAAAATGCCGGCGGCTTGTTCCGCCTCTCCAGCGCATATACCACACCCTCGGCTTCAGGCGGCTTCATTCAACATATAGCGCAATCAGCGCCGGGTTTCGGTGACGAGGCGCACACAGCTTGGGCTGTCTTCCTTCATTTGCTTACCTTTTGCTCCACCGCCCGCCCTAGCTCCAGAAGCCCCTGCACGGTCTCCGCTGATTCTTGATAGGCAACGATTCGTACCAAGTACAGTCCTTTGCGAAAGAACAGACTCTGATTGTACAAGCGAGCGCCATCTCCCAGTTGGACGGTTTTCGCATCGCCCGCTGGCTCCGAGTCGAAGATCTTCTTCGCGCCCTCCGCATTTCTCATGGCGTAGATGTCGACTATGGCATCGACGTTGTTCTGGAACCTGTAGTCTGCCGTGAACACTCTCTGCACTCCAGCTTGCAAGTAGCGTTCGGCTTCGCCGTCGATGTACTTCCACAGATCTGCAGCCTGGAAGGTGCGGATGTCGCCAGTCCTTGCCCAACCTGCGGCCTCATTGGAAGCCGGGAAAAGCCAAGTCGATTTCGAAGGCTGACGATTACACCCTGCATTGATCAGGAGCGCAATGGCTAACACCACCAGCAGGACTCTCTCAAGAGCACTGGCGGCAAGGCCGAAGCCGTATTCTTCCCCAACCCCATGCGGGGCATCGCCCTGACTCACGTTGCGCTCCTATTACTTCGGTGCAGCAGGATCTGGTTTGTTCGTGAGCGGCTCTCGCCGATGCTGGTCACGTAAATTGCGGCGCGGCCCTGAACTGGACAAGCATATTCGCAAGCCCCACAACCCACGCAGCGCTGGGGGGCAACCAAGGGCTGCTTCACCGGTTGGACATGGCCTTCTGCATCCGTTACATCGGCCGACTGCAAGTAGATGGCCTTGGGGGAGGTTGGGCACCATTCTTCGCAGACGATGCAGGGCGTCGCCATCGCCCACGGCAGGCATCGCCCGCGGTCCAAGAATGCCGTACCCAGACTGACCGCTTTGGCATTGCCCGTCGTGCTGAATGCTTCCCAGCCTTTTTCTCTTGCTGTGATTTCCCAGATCGCTCCCGTAGGACAGACCTGCGAGCACAGCACACAACTGGTCTCGCAGTAGCCAATTCGCGGAATCATTACTGGCGTCCAAAGACCTTCCAGCCCTGCTTCCGTCAACGCGGGCTGCAGCGCATTGTTCGGGCAGACTTTCATGCACTCGGCGCAGCGGGTGCAGCGCGACAGGAAGTATTCTTCGTCCAGCGCACCAGGGGGGCGCAGCAAGCGCTCGTGCCTCTCGACTGCGAATCCGGTTGTGCTCCGCAACAATGGAACAATGGCTGCGCCCGCGGCTAGTCCCGTGAGCACCTTGCGTCGCTGCAGGTTCACGCCGCTTGAGTTTTGGACAGAGAAGAACTTGAACTGCAGGCCGTGCTCGGGGCACTCATCAACACAGTTCAGACAGAGATGGCATTCGGGTTGGCGCCAGGGAACGCCACCGATCGGATCATCGCCGCCCTGGCAGCGCAGCAAACAACGGTTACAGTGTTCGCAGTGCGCCGGTGTCTTGACTAATCCAAGAATCGAGCACCGAGAAACCAGACCAAGCAGTGCGCCCAAGGGGCACAGCGCCCGGCACCAGAAGCGAGTAACACGAAAATTCAGCGCCACGAGAAAAATGAAGATCAAACCCAGCCAAACGCCTTGCCGAAAGTACGTCTGTTTGAAACTCAGCAACCACCCGCCGAAAATGAAATGCATTACGCTGCCGGTTGTCTGGACCATCGCAAAGCGGCTGCGTTCCAGCGTGCGCAGAACGGCGTTCAGCGAATAGTTCGTTCCGGGCAAGATGGACAGACCCAACGAGCGCACCAGCAACGAGAAAGGATCCAGCCATCCGACAATGCCAGTACCCATCACCGCAGCAATCAAGCACGCAATCAGGAGGTAATATTTCGTGGTCTGCCAGCGTTTGTAGCGGTTCGACTCAATCAACTGCTTCCCGCGTTTGCGTTCGGATTTTAGGCTGCCGAAAAAATGGTGGATGGAGCCCAAAGGACAGATCCAACCGCAGAAAAAACGGCCAAGAAAAATCGTGGGAATCAGAATCAACATGCTCCACAGCAGACCGTGGTACAACGCGTGACCCGAGAGCGCGCTCGATAACGCCAACAGAGGATCAAGTCGAAAAAACAGGTTAACCGGATAAGGAAGGCGGATATCACCTCCCGCAGCGCGCAATGATCCCCGGAACTCCGTGCGCAGCAAAAGGAACAGAAAGAGCAGAAAGAAAATGATCTGGGAAAGGCAGCGCAACCTGGTTGGCTTGAAAAAAAACACTGTTGCAACTCCTCGAAGCAAATGGACTGGGCTGTCGTAACATCCGGAGCTCGGGTCTATGCTTCCAGTTCAATGTTCAGTTGAGCTGTCGCTCCATTGCTGTGAGCCGGATCACTTGGTTTGGGCAGCCGCGAACTGAGAAAATTCTTGTGTGCAAGTTTCTTCCACCGCTGCCTTGGTTACGGATTAGTCTGGCAGAGAAACCGGGTTCCTGGGCACTTAGGTGACCGTCTGGTACGGACCATTGAGCTCTAAAGACCTCCGTTGTGACCTACGTCACGGCCGATGCTACTTCTGCTGCGTAAGTTAGATAGCCTAGGCAATTACCGACACGACACCCGGCTACCATGGGACGGGCTTATCGGCGGTGCCATTTTTGCTTGGCTTTACAACACGTGGGTGTGTGAGCAGCCGCTGTAGCCAAGGGTTTCGCCCCTCTGAGCCTCTCAACTCCACACCAAACCCAGTGATTCCCTGTATGGCCGGTTTTGCCGGGTCGGTGATCACTTGCATGGCCGCTTTAGCCGGCGCTGCTCGCGACGATCTTCCGCGGCCGCCATAAATGCCGCGCTCGAGGAGATGCTGCCTGATGCCGCGTTCAGCGGGCTCGCTGGTCCAAGTCCCTCCGGTGCGGGATTTGGGTGGGGTCTACCGTTCTTGTTCCCCAGAAATGTCTACTCGACCATTGTTGGGCAGGGCGAGGCTTCCAACCTCCCCTCTCCGCCGCGGTGGGTGTACTGATGGCTACCGCCGGTTGAAACGGATCATCATCGGCTGTTGGCGAGATTGGATTTAGCCAGGACAGTTCTCCGGCGGTGTTTGCCAAAACTCAGTTCCTCGAATGCGAAAAACGCGGACCGTGAGTATGATCCCGACCGCACCTGTCGCGCGGATCAAATCCCCGGGGGCCTTGTCCCAACATACGTTTTGCATGGTTTCCTGTTTGGCTGAGGAACAAGGAAAACTTTCGCGCCGTTGCTACGCGCAATATCGATCACATCTACGACGTTCGCCCACGCTACGCATCCGCGCCCGGCTTTAGCAGACGAACCCACAGCCCCATTGGCGTGCATCGAACGCGCCAGTCAGCCTCATCATAAGGATCGTCAGGATTGCGAATAACATCCCTGCAAGCAATCCGAAGGCCGGTATGCCCACGATCGGGCGCCGCAGAGGCAAGGTCCGCGCTGAAAGGCGCTTTTGGTATTCCCCCAGCCATCCACGCCAAAAAGTGTTCAACGGGCAAAAGCCTTGTTTAAGTAATCGTGATGCGGCGTTTCGAAAATAGGCATCGTTTTGGAGGAGCTTTGGCGAGTTCCCAAGGTCTTGGACGCTTAGCAAAGGCTGAGCAGCAGCAAGGTACTTTTGAATTCCCACAAAAGAGTAGACTCGAAGTTCTCCCTGCCTCCAAGCTGCCGTGATCTCTGCGCTCTGCCACAGAAGGTGAACCCTTCGATCGACGCCCTCCCCTGGTAGATACGGGCGGTCTGCGCCTTCATCGTGCCCGTGACCGAGGACGCGGCCCTCTAGTACGGAGATCGCGGAAAACGGCGTAATCTGCAGCTAGACCAATTTGTTCCAACCGTACGAGCCGGGCCTGCAGGCAACCTGAAATGAGGGTTTCGCTTCATTGAACAACTCAACGTCTGTTTTGCTATGCCGCAACTCTCTTGCGAACTTTGTCTTTTGAGAGCCAAGTCTTCGCTGCACGAAGGTCGTCTTCGCCGAGTTCGTGCCCGCCTTGACCCCACGAGATAGTCACATCAGCTCCACCGCTTTCAAAGATGGCGGCAAGTTCTTCAACTTGGCCCGAAGGGACAATGGGATCCAAGCGCCCCGCACCGATGAACACTGAAAGATGACTGAAATTACGAATCAGCTCCGGCGTAAATGGCATCATGGCTCGGAAAAGCAGCGCAGCCGCCATGTAGTGTGGGTGAAGCAGAATCAGGCTGGCACCGATGTTCGCCCCATTGGAATAGCCGAAGACAATCAACTTCTCCCTGCTGAAGCCATATCGTTCACGGGCAGCATCGATAAATTGTGCCAATTCCTGCGTGCGAAACTTGAGGTCCTCCACATCAAAAACTCCCTCTGCAAAGCGGCGAAAAAATCGCGGCATCGCGTTCTCCAGAACTTTGCCACGAATGCCCAAAAGAGCGGCGCCAGGCCACAGTTCTCTTCCCAGCGGCAACAGGTCTCGCTCATTGCCACCTGTGCCGTGCAGCAGCAGCAGTGTCGGCAAGCTTGGTTTTTCGGCGGGCACGAAGATATGCACAAATCCCAGATCGTCAGGCGGCTTCATCGGCCTTTCCTCCAGCAATTCTTGGCAGCTCGATTCGCGGTAACAACCGTTCCAACTCCGGTCGAGCTTTCTCGAGCCACGGGGGCAATTTCAAAGATGTGCCAAGATGCTCCACAGTCTCATCAGTTGCAAAGCCGGGAGGATCAGTCGCAATTTCAAACAACACGCCGCCGGGTTCGCGGAAGTAAATGGAATGAAAATACTGGCGGTCGATGATTGGCGTGACATCGTATTCAAGTTTCGTTAGTGTACCGCGCCAACGCACTTGTTCCTCATTGGTTGCCGTTCGCCACGCCACGTGATGGACGGTTCCTACGGCAACTCGTCCTGAGCGTCCTTCCGGAGCGCAGACCAGATCGGCTATGGTGCTGGGTGCTGCTTTCGCAACCGCATAGCGGAAGCGGTTTCCCTGTTTGGCAATTTGCTTAAATCCGAGCGTCTGGCTCAGCAATAACGCTGTGCGCTCATAACCGTTCTCCGAGAGGGTTACATGGTGGAAACCACGAATTGCATGCTCCGTCGGTACCGGGCCTCGCTCCCAGATGCGATCGGGGTCCGCATTCGAGCAGCTGATGAGTTCCAATTGAAGACCGTCCGCGTCTCTGAGGAACAGCATTTCTTCTCCGAAATCTGACGTCGCTTCCTCAAAGTCAACTCCTCGCTTGTGCAGACGTTTCCGCCAGTAGGGCAAAGATCTTTCCGGCACGGCGAACGACGTAACCGTCAATTGCCCAGTGCCGATCCGTCCGCGCATCGCACCCGGCCATAGAAAAAACGTCATGATGGTTCCCGGATGCCCCTGACCGTCTCCGTAGTAGAGGTGATAGGTGGTCGGATCATCAAAATTTACGGTCACCTTCACCAGGCGAAGCCCAAGAACGCCGGTGTAGAAGTTGATATTGGCCTGTGGTTCGCCGGCAATTGCCGTCACGTGATGCAGTCCCTCAATCTTGGCCACCGTTCACCTCCATCGTGTGATTGTGACTCGTGTTCCCTTCTTTCATTATTTCTTCACCTCCGGATCTCGGCGATGGAGCTTCCGGAATTCCACCATCGCGGCCTGCCGCTGGTTGGTCTGATAGGGAGCAACCAGGATTTGTACTCCAGCACTTGTCGCTTTTTCGTCCCGCGAGGGCCAATTGTCTTTCGTGTCGGGACTCCGCAGCGATCTCGGCGCGATTCTATGCGAACTTCTTTCCGCACAGTAAGGCACACCTCATAAGTCCAACCCGACAGCGTGAATGGCCGACTGAGACTGCGCTGCCAACAACCAAACAGGAATTCGAAGGCCATCAGGATGTTGTCAATAGTGGCAAACCGTTCCACCTGCTCGTGCTGAGCACGTTTCTTTCCCGTGCTGGCGAGAAGAGGGCTTCGTTCCCATCAGTCGGCCGGCTCAACCAGCGCATGATCATGGGATGGAACGTCCTCATGTCCAAACTGTCCGCGCGGCAATGCAGGAGTGGGGACAAGCGGTATCCTCCCGAGCTCGGACAGTCCAAGGTTTCGCGAGTCCGCTTGGTGAAGGCATGGGGTCAACTCAGACAGGCTGATGCTGCCATCACGCCAAGTAAATTGCCTGACGCGCCGGCCCGAGCTTGGCAGCCATCTTCACCAGGTCAGCGAGGGAATTCGCCTTCATCTTCTGCATGACCTGGCCTCGGTGCGCTTTAACCGTGATCTCGCTGATCCCGAGTTCGTCACCGACCTGCTTATTCAAAAGGCCGGACACAACCAACGCCATGACTTGTCGTTCGCGGGGAGTAAGCGAGGCGTAACGGTCGCGGAGTTTCTTCATCTCCGTGTCGTGAGCGAGAGCAACACGGCTTCGTTCCAGAGCTTGCCGGACGGCGCTCAACAACACTCCGTCATTAAACGGTTTCGTTAGAAATTCGACAGCCCCCGCCTTCATAGCCTGGACTGTTTTCGGTACATCGCCGTAGCCCGTAATGAAGATGATTGGCATGTCCGTTCGTTCAACGGCAACGTGCTTCTGCAACTCAAGACCATTGAGTCCAGGAAGAGAAATGTCGAGAACGAGACAGCTCGGAACAAGCGCTCGTGGTCGATCGAGGAATTCCTGGGCAGACGCGAAGGTTTCCGGTTGCCATCCTTGGTTGCGGATCAACAGTTCCAGCGATTCGCGTACCGAGACGTCGTCATCAACAATGAACACGATGGGCGTGCCAGTCGACATTGGCAATGACCCCACTTCATAACCAAGTGTGCGCGCTAGATTCATTGTATTCCCCAGAAGTTGACCGGCGGAGCTCTTAGTTGATTTGCAGTGCTGTATTGACTGCTGCAAGCAGAGCTGTGTCACTGAATGGCTTGAGCAGAAACCCCGCTGCACCCTCCTTGCGCACTCGAGCACGAATAGCCTCATCTCTTTGAGCGGTGATGAATACGATCGGAATCTCTCGTCTACGACGCTTTAGCTCCTGGTGAAGCTCGGGTCCACTCATTTTCGGCATCGCGATGTCGAGGATCAGACATCTGGTGTCATCGACACAATCGGACGAGAGAAACTCTTCCGCCGACGAAAAGGCTCGAGCCGCAAAGCCAAACTCCCTTAGCAAGTCGGGCAGCGACTCGCGCACCGACTCATCGTCATCAACTACGGATAGGAGTTGACGTTCGGTGGCGCTCCTTCCCCGGTATGACTCCATGACAAAACAATGCACCACTCTATCAGCGGAGTCTATTGTACTTTGGTATTGTCTTGGCCCGATTATGACTACGGCACCCAGATCATGCCGCGTCTGTTGCCTCTGGTCGCGCCAACTGATACAAAAGTATCGCCAATACCTTTGTCCAATTGTTTCGCTTTCGCGCTTTTGCTGTTATGGGCCCGTCGCATCCGATTCCGATTAGGTCAACTCGAGGAGAGCATGCCCAAATCAGTTCTCCAGTAGGAGTCGGCAAGCACGCCACTAACAAGAATGTGATCGAAAACGCAGGCTCTACACCGCCATTGGCGCGGGTGCCGGAGCCTTGCTGGGCGGGATCTTCGGAGGCGGAAACGGCGCAGGCATCGGTTCCATCATCGGCGGTGCGGGCGGGCTAGGAACAACCGCCTTCCAGGGTCATCAGAGGATCACGCTCAGCAGCGGCCAGGAAATGGTAATTCGAATCACGAGCCGCCAAGACGATTTTAAGTTTGGCGTCGATTAAGGAAACTCGGAAACTTGGAGGAAGAAGTGGTTGCGAAAGCTCAGTACGCGATCAAACTGTTGCCGCTTCTGGCAGGCGAATTGGAAGATCTTGCACAACGGCGTAATACATCGCCCGACTGCATTGTGAGTGCGGCTGTGGCGGAATATCTCTACTCATCGTCGCGCCGAATGTACCAGATTGCGACTTCGGCGGCTCTGGTCGATGGCGTTTACTCCGGTTCGGTATCCTCTTCGACCCTTCTGGAACACGGCGATTTCGGCTTGGGCACATTTGAAGGGCTCAATGGTGAGATGGTCGTTCTCGACGGCAAAATATACCAGGCGGCGGGCGATGCACGTCTGCGCTCCGATGACTTCCCGGTCCCATTCGCCGCTGTAACGCGATTCCATGAAGACGCGACCTTTCAGATTGCAAAGTTCACCAGTCTCAAAGAGTTGGAGACAGCCTGCGACCCATACCGCCGTTCTGACAATTTGTTTCACGCGTTACGACTGGAGGGGATCTTCGAGAGCGTACACGCTCGTGCAGTTCATCCGGTTCCACAAGGAACGCAGCTGCTAGATGCTGCGAAGACAGAACTCGAATTTGATTTCCACGAGATCGAGGGCACGCTCGTCTGCCTTTGGTCTCCCCGGTATTCGAGTTTCTTCAGCATACCGGGTTACCACTTCCACTTTATTTCGCGAGACGGCGGAAAAGGGGGGCACGTCCTGAATTGCGCCGCGCAGCAGCTTCGGGCAGGCCTGCAGGTTGTCTCCGAGTACGTCATTCAACTGCCGGAAGCCGGACCTTTTCTAAGGACTAAGTTCGACAAAGACCCAGCCTCCGACCTTGCCAGGGCGGAGTGAATTCTGCTGAAAGGATGAACCAAATGGCTACAGCTCAGCAAATCGCAAATCCAATCGATGATCTCGCTCGTGAAAAAAGAACAGGGGCCGATCTGGTTGTAGCGACGCTCGAAGCGCACAACGTAACTCACGTCTTTGGCGTTCCCGGCGCGAAGATAGATCGAGTCTTCGATCGGCTTCTCGACTCAAAGATAAAGACGGTGGTCTGCCGTCATGAACAGAACGCGGCGTTTATCGCTGGCGGGATCGGGCGCATGACGGGCAAAGCAGGAGTTGCGATCGCCACCTCTGGTCCCGGAGTCTCGAACCTGGCGACCGGACTTGCCACGGCGAATTCGGAAGGGGACCCCGTTGTGGCGTTGGGCGGTGCAGTAGCCGTCGCCGACCGCCTTAGATCCCTTCACCAGACAATGGATTCTGTCGGCCTTTGTCGGCCGATCACCAAGTACGCCGCGGAGGTTGATTCTCCCGCCGCAACGGCCGAGGTGCTCTCCGCAGCATTTCGAGCTGCCGAGGCTGACCGTCCGGGAGCGTCTTTTGTGAGCTTGCCTACGGACATCATGACTGGCCAGGCGCAGGCGAAACCGATCCTGGTTTCAGATTTCGTGGAGCAAGGTCCTGCGGCTCGCGCGTCTCTGTCTGAAGCGGCTCGTCTGATCAACTCGGCAAAGACTCCCGTCATTCTACTGGGATTGATGGCCAGCAAGCCGAAGTTTGCCGCCGCGATCAACAAGTTGCTGAGCAACACCGCGCTTCCAGTTGTGGGTACCTTTCAAGCTGCGGGAGCCGTCTGCCGACAGGACTTCCCTTACTTCGGCGGTCGTGTCGGGCAGATCGCGAATCAGCCGGCAGATGCGCTGCTGGATTCAGGTGATCTTGTCATTACGATCGGCTATGACGCGGTTGAGTACTGGCCTTCCCTCTGGAATGCGGGCAAGGATCGGCCGATCATTCACATCGACGTAAGTCGGGCGAATGTCGAAAACGACTACTCTCCAGTGGTCGAGCTGATTGGCAATATTGAGGAAACTCTGGAGGCGCTCTTACCGCTTCTCCATCGCCCACGCCTGGCAGCCGAGTCGATCGCATTACTGCGATTAATTGCGGAGGATCGAAAACGCCTGACGGATGAGGCCGCGGGTAAATCGGGTGTTCCAATCCATCCTCTGCGTCTCATCAGTGAACTGCAGAAGATTCTGACTTCAGATGTCACCGTGTGCTCGGACATGGGAAGCTTCAGTATCTACCTGTCTCGCTATCTTTTCAGTTTTCGGGCGCGTCAACTCCTCATCACCAACGGTCAGCAGACCCTGGGTGTAGCGCTGCCCTGGGCCATCGCAGCCACGATCGTTCGCCCCCAAGAGAAGGTTCTATCCATTTCC
Source organism: Terriglobales bacterium (assembly GCA_030040855.1). GTDB lineage: Bacteria > Acidobacteriota > Terriglobia > Terriglobales > Acidobacteriaceae > JAFAGX01. The sequence goes on along the minus strand of JASHSL010000413.1, from coordinate 6,319 downwards.
GGAGATGGTGGTTTCTTGTTCTCCGCAAATGAACTGGAGACGGCCGTCCGCCTGAATTCCCATTTGGTTCACATGATCTGGATCGACGGCCACTACGACATGGTGGGCGTACAGGAGCGAATCAAATACGGCCGTACCTCCGGAGTTGACTTCGGCCCGATCGACTACCTCAAGTTCGCCGAATCATTCGGCGCCACTGGTCTTGAGATTCGCCAGCCTGATGAGATCGCGCTAACCCTGAAGAAGGCTTTTGATACACCCGGGCCGGTGCTTGTCGGGGTGCACGTTGACTATCGGGATAATGCCAAGCTTTTTGAAGATGTGCATGAAGGCGCAATTTTATAGACGTTTTTGGGCGGGAGCGAATCAAAACGCTGAGAAGACTCGACGGGAAGTCTTTAGAGATCGAAGCCCGAACCTTAGCGAGGTCCATTATGTCGCGCTTCGTTTTGTACGAACGAACTGTCACAGGAAATCATGGGGAGGCCCATCGTAGGGAGGAGATTTGGTTATGGCAACTTTAGAAACGATATCGGAAGCGGACTCGGTCACGAAGACGGCGCGCTCTCATTCTGAACAATCTGTTCGCGAATACTGCATTCTCAAGTCGTTTGCGGCGCTCGAACAGACACCCGGAGTCCCGGGCCTCGATATCCCCGGGTTTGACGTTGTCTCTATCGCAAAAGGCTATGGATGCGACGCCGCCCGCTTAGCTGACCTTGAGGCGATCAAGAAAGCAGCGGTCGAGGCTTGGAGCAAATCGAAGCCTACAGTGCTGGAAATACCAATTTTCCCGCAAGTACCACCATTGCTCTGACGGTCAGTCACGGACTCAGACAATCTTGCCATAGGAAAGGAAATGGGAGCGTGCTTTCCACTACACTGACTGTGATCGTCCCCGTGCTGTTCGTGCTCCCGCTAGGTTACTTCGCTTGGCGGGCAAAGGCACTCGATGCCGAACAAGTCACAAGGATCAACGAGTTGACGTTGGACTTTGCGCTTCCTGCCTCGCTCTTCGTCGGCATTGCTAGCATTCCACGAACACAGCTGGGGCAAGACGCTTCGTTTATAGTGGCTGTCCTGTTTGATTTGGTCGGAGTTTACCTCATCGCCCTCGTTATCGGCACGCGGATACTCCGCCTCCCAACAAGTGCGGCGGCGCTATTCGCGCTCGGAGCATCCTTTCCTGTGGTACGGTTTTTTGGTCCTGTTGTCTTAGGAGGACTCTTTGGCGCGAAGTTGGCTCTTGCGATCGCCTCGAGTGCTATCATTGCGAATCTTGTGCTGGTTCCCATGACGGTCGTCGTCCTGGAAGTGGCTTCGCGAGCGCGACATTCTCATCCCAAAGCTTCACAGATGGCCGCCGCCGCTGGCAGCAGCACGGTGGCCTTCGCCCTGCCAGGCAGCGAGTCAGCCAGAGCGGCAATGAGAACGGTGGTCCCCCAAAGCCTGTTCCAGGCAGCCAGGCAGCCATACGTGTGGGCCCCGATTATTGCCTGACAAGGCTCGACGGGAAGTGTTTAGAAATCGAAGCCCGAACCTTAGCGAGGTCAATCATGTCGAGCTTCGGTTTGGCTTTGGCAATGCGCCATGGCACGAATCCGAATCTGCACGATCGAATCATCGAGGCACCCGAAATGTGGTCGCAGGATTTGGTTCCTCTGGTCTCATTTCTTCAGCGCTCCGCAATGGCGGGACCGGATAACAGGTGTGTGTGTCAAGACGCATTCATTGAGCTGCTGGGCCGTGGCCTCGACTATGAACGCACGAATCCTTCGAATTGCTTTCCTGGTTTGCGCTAGCGTTTGCGCGCTGGTAATCCCGGTATGCTTGCAAGCCCAGCAGGAGGAAACCCTCGTCGGTCCGGATAGCCATGAGACGGGTCTGGGCCCGCACGGCCACCTTTTTGGCCAGTGGGGCGGCGAAAGGACACGCTTGGAACAACGTGGCGTCCGCTTCGATTTTCAGTACGTGAGCGATTCTCTCGCGAATATCGCGGGCGAGAAAGAAGACCGTTTTGCGAGCTGGAATCGTTTTCGTTGGACGGTGGACATCGATTTCGGCGCATGGGTGGAACAGCCTGGCTTGTATTTCCATGCAACAGCGCTATGGCAGGGCGGAGGCAATCTGGGGACTTACTTAGGGCTGCTGACCAGCCCGAGCGGCATGTCGAGCATGAATACGTGCCGGCTCGATTCCTGGTGGTTGGAGAAACGATGGCTGAACGAACGCCTGACGGCACGGTTGGGCCAATTCGCAGGTCAGGACTTCTACGGTGCGCAGCACTATGCGGCGTCCTTCATATTCGAGCCGATGGGGTACGCGCTGGGGAATCTGTTTACGGACTTCGAGTCGTTCGATCCTCCTTCTACACCTGCATTCGAGGTGCGCGTTGTTCCCATTCACAACTTTTATGTGAAATCGATGGTCGAGGCTGAGGACCGCGAGCCCTTTGCTCATAATCCAACCGGGTTGGTTCCACAGTTTCGTGGGGTACCGGTAAGCATCTCCGAAATTGGATTCAGTCCGGGCAAGAAGGCGACGGGGGTACGCGCCTTCGATAATGTTGAAAGTCGGAAAGGATACTCTGGGCTCTATCGGTTTGGCGCTTCCTACAACCCCAGTAAGTTTACGACAGCGTCAGGTTTCGTTCAGTCGGGCAACTACCTTTTATATGGGATGGCGAACCAGGCGCTCTGGCGCGTTGACCCGAAGCGGGCAAGGGGTTTGGACGGAACGATTTCGTACGACTGGAGCGCCGCGAACGTAAACCGCAACAATACGATGCTTACCGCGGGGTTGCGCTTTAACGAGCCGCTCCCACTAAGGATTCACAACACAATGTCCCTGGGTTACGTGCCGAACCGCTTGAGTCAACAATTCGTTCCGGAAGGCACGCCACCCTGGAAGCCGGAGCACGCCATCGAATTCAACACGCTCCTTGACCCATTGCCCATGCTGCTGCTGCAGCCGGCGATCCAGTATTACGCGAGCGTGGGCGCAAGACCAGGGCACGCTCTCGTTTTAGGGTTCAGAACAAAAGTTGAGTTTTAGAACGAGGGGAAACGAAAGGAGTCAGTTAGCAAAACAGGGATGCGCCATCGCCCAAACAACGAACATAAATCGGAAGACCCAAACCGCATGTTCCGGCACAACTGCCGGTCAAAAGGAGAAATGAGATGACAGACATTCGTAAAGAAAGCGATAGTCTCGGCGAGGTAGATGTTCCCGCTGACAAGCTCTGGGGCGCACAAACCCAGCGCTCGCTCGAACACTTCAGCATTGGGAAGGATTTAATTCCGCGGGAGATGATCACGGCCTACGCGATTCTGAAAAAGGGCGCGGCCAATGCAAACTATGCCGGCAAGCGCCTCGATCAGAAGCGCCACGATTTGATCGTTCAAGTGTGCGACGAAATCCTCGCCGGCCAGCACCACGATATGTTCCCTTTGCACGTGTGGATGACGGGAAGCGGCACGCAGTTCAACATGAACGTGAACGAAGTGATCTCCAACCGCTGCTCGCAGATCGCCGGCACGCCGCTCGGCAGTAAAACGCCGGTTCATCCCAACGATCATGTCAACATGTCCCAGTCGTCGAACGACTCTTTCCCATCGGCCATGAATATCGCGGCTGCGGTCAACGTGAAGCAGCGACTTCTTCCGGCAGTGAAGGAGCTGCATGATGCGATTGCCGCAAAGGCGGAGGAGTGGGACGACATCGTCAAGATCGGCCGCACGCACATGCAAGACGCCACGCCGCTCACTCTTGGGCAAGAATGGTCCGGCTATCAAGGCGTGCTCGCGGATGATCTCGATCGGATCGAAGATGCGCTGAAGGGTGTCTATCGCCTGGCGCTCGGCGGCACGGCGGTGGGTACCGGCATCAATTCAGCGCCCGGCTTCGCCGAGGCCGTTGCAGCTGAGATCGCTAAGCTCACAAGCCTGCCCTTCGTTACTGCGCCAAACAAATTCGCTGTGCAAGGCGCTCACGACGCGCTGGTACAGCTTTCTGGCACACTGCGCACACTGGCCGTCTCACTCTACAAGATCGCCAACGACATCCGCCTCATGTCGTGCGGTCCACGAGCAGGTTTCGCGGAGCTGAAGATTCCAGAAAACGAACCTGGCTCCTCGATTATGCCCGGCAAAGTGAACCCAACCCAGGCCGAGGCTCTTACGATGGTCGCGGTCCAAGTGATGGCGAATGACACAGCGGTGGGCTTCGGTGGTGCCGGCGGCTACCTCGAAATGAACGTTTACAAGCCCCTGATTATCTTCAATGTGACCCACTCCATCACCATCATGACCGATTCATGCACGAACTTCCGGGAATTCCTGGTGGAGGGGACCAAGCCCAATGTGAAGAAGATTAACCAATACGTCGAAGAGTCGCTCATGCTGGTCACGGCGCTTTCACCGGTGATCGGCTATGACAAGGCTTCGAAGATTGCCCATTACGCCATGGATAACGACCTCACGCTCAAGGCTGCCGCTCTGAAGCTCGGCTTCGTGACGGAAGCTGAATTCGATCGCGTGGTCGATCCCAAGAAAATGGTCCGACCCTACGTAGCGTCGCCCATCGCTGCCTAGGCTGCCGGCTTTTGCTGAGAATCGCAATGCCCAGAGTTGCAGCCGGCTTGAACTAGTTTTGAGCCGGCTCTACCTCAATCTGTCTTGCCATTTGGAGGTTGGGATGACTTCAGCAGTCGTTAGACCGCAGTCATCGGGAGCAAGCATGACGCGGGAGGAATGCGCAAATGTAATCCTTGCGTTTGCTCGAGTGTTGTTTGTCAACGGCGATTCCACGCATCAGATTATGGACGCCACCCAACGCTTGAGCAAATGTCTGGGATTTCGCGCCACAATCTTGCCGCGCTGGGGAGAACTGGAAATTCAAACCGAGGACACGGACGGCAAATTCATTGCAGCAATCGAGGCCGCGCCTTCCGGGGTGGACATGGATCGCGTGGCTTCGAGTTTACGAACGGTTGAAGAGTGGTGTGATGGCCGGCTGCCTCCGGCCAACGCAATGGAAGAAATCAAAAGGATCGAACAGGCGCCGCCTGCACCGACGTGGCTGTTCACCCTGGCGGCGGCGGTGGGCGCTGTGGCTTTAGCGGTGCTCTTCGGCGTCCGAACTTTGACAGCAGCGGTGCTGATATTCGGGAGCGCGGGGGCCGGCGCCATTCTACGCCGCACGTTGGCCCGTTACAGCACAAATCTCTTTCTGCAACCATTCGTCGCGTCGTTGGTCGCCGGCGTAGTTGGGGCGTTGGCAGTTCGCTATGACCTGAGTTCGTCGCTCCGCCTTGTCGCAGTCTGCCCGTGCATGGTGCTCGTACCCGGGCCGCATTTCCTCAATGGCATGTTGGACTGGATCAGGGGCCGCATGAATCTCGGAGCGGCACGGCTGATCTATGCCGTGCTCATCGTTGCGGCCATCTCGGCCGGGCTGCTGCTGGGGCTCGCTCTTTTTGGCGTCTCCTTACCAGTGGACCCGGCCGGCAGAGCGGTGCCTCTGTGGCATGACGTGATTGCGGCAGGCGTGGCGGTCGCTTGCTACAGTATTTTCTTTTCCTCGCCTCTGAATATGCTGCCCTGGCCGGTCGCGGTCGGAGCGGTGGCCCATGCTCTAAGGTGGGTCGCGCTTACAACGTTTAGGGCCAGCGCAGCCACGGGTGCATTCGTTGCCTGTCTCATGGTTGGCGTGATCCTCGCACCCGTCGCCCGGCGGTGGCGCATCCCTTTGCCGCCATTGGCTTCGCTTCCGTGGTCTCAATGCTCCCCGGGGTCTTGATGTTTAGGGTGGCGAGCGGGCTCGTGCAACTCACCAATAGCTCACAAAGGACGTGGGATCTCACGGGTGCGACTCTCGCTGACTGCTGGATCGCCATTTTTATCATGTTGGCGATGAGCTTCGGGCTCATCGTCCCAAAGTTAGTTGTTGACTACATTAGTGAGCAGTGACGATCTCGGTTTCGACTCCAGGAATGACTTGGAGTTTTAGCAGGTCCCGGAAAGGAATTCTCATATGAATCTCGGCGGAATCGTAGCTGCCTTGCTCCCGGTATTCTTTGTGCTAGCGCTCGGCTACGCCGCCGGCAAGCGCAATGCATTCGATCCCGACCAGGCTGCCGGATTGAGCAAGCTTGCGGTCTCGTTTGCATTGCCCGCGTCTTTATTTGTCGGCATGACCGACATACCGAGGAATCTGCTTCTGCAACAAGGCGCTCTAGTTTTGGCGCTGATCCTCGCTCATGTCGGCCTTTTTTTCGTTGCCTGGATCGCACTGGGATTCATACACAGCTTGCGCGGAA
>JASHSL010000412.1 GCA_030040855.1 Terriglobales bacterium | reverse complement strand
GTTCCGCTCTGTTGTTCAAAAACGCTGCGGGCGACGGTAGCTAGTCCAATCCAGCGCAAGTTTTCGCTAAATTGACGCTTGACGGAGGCCCCATAATTCAAGATGGAGGTGGTGTAGTTTACCAGCAGGGTCTGGACATCTTGGTTATATAGAATGTAGCTCGAAACCTCCCATTTCCCGAAGTACCGGTTGTAGCTGGCGTTGCCCACAAACCCCACCCGCGTGTTGCCTTGCTGGTTGGCGCTATCCACGAGTCCGGCACTCACGACTAAGCCCTTGAGCTTACGAAAGAAGTTGTAGTTCGCATTTAAGCCAGCTTGGGTTAAGCCATAGTTCTGACCGGCGAAGAATTCTTGCGTGCGTTCTACGTATCCTCCTAGCACCAGGCGGGGCAGCACGTTATAAAAGGTGCTGGCCTCGAGAGATAAGGAATGCGAGGTGGGGCTGACGATGCCCGCCAGGGGTGTTTCCCCGCTGCTGATCAGTTGCTGTTCGAAGCTGCCAAAAACGTTGTCAGTATAGGTCGCGCTCAGGGTCACGGGCGCCTTTGGCGTCATTAAGCTCACAATCCCATTGACGTTGTCCGTGGTGCCGTCATTTTGGCCCGCGAGAGAATCGTCGACGCTATAACTGGTGCGATAGAAACCCAACGAAAGGTGGCTGTTGTTGTAGGGAAGTCCGCGTTGAGCCGTAAGCCGATACTGATCTGACGAGCCGGTCGCAGTTTCCGACTCGCCGTCTTCAAGCCCGTTGATCTGGGCATTCGTGTTCAAATGGATAAAGCTGCCGGTCAGGTAGAATCCGGCCAGATTATCAGTGCTTCCCAGATTGAAATTGCGCAGCGAAGATTCCGTGGAAGATTCGCTACCCAACAAGGAACTGGTGCCGCTGGTATCGCCGTAACCAATCGAGAGAGTGGGCCGATGCGGCACCAGGACGCTCCATCCCAGGTTTAATCCGTGGCTGTTGTTCACGGTAGTCAGTCCGGCCAGGCCCGGAATCCCGAATGTTCCCGAGCTGTTCCAGGTTTGGTTGAAGTTTACAAACCCTGGAAAATGGCTGCCCCCAAACAAATTGACATTGCCGTTGTAACCGCTGGCGTCGGTAATGGACTGGGTGTCGGAATTGTTTTGCGACCGGCCATAGTAAGGGAGCAGGTTGAACGATAAGAAATTTGGGTCATAGTAATTCCCCGTTATTGTGCCCATGCCCCCGAAGCCGAGGGAATGTTGATCCGATGTGAGATTACCGAAATTTGAGTTGTACAATACCGTGAGTTCCCCGCCGCCGGTTGCATGAAGGTCGCCAAGCGCCACCTGGGCCTCGGCCTCGAAGGACAATGTCAGCGCTCCCAGCACCGCCAGTCCGCCCAAGCACCGAACATTCAAACCCCACCACACAGCTTTAGCTCCCTAAAGCTCTTCTACTTTCGCGTTCCGTCGCAGTTTCTTGTCTAGTGCAGCGCGCAAGCGTTCGTACTTGTCTTTCTCCAGATTTTGTCGCAGCCGGTCCTTCACCTGCTCGAATGCCAGCATACCTGCCGGCGTATGGGCGTTCAGGCGGAAGAAAGTGTAGAAGTCGCCGAGTTGAATCAGGTCGCTGACTTGTCCCGGCTGCATGGCCTGTGCCGCTTTCACGATCTCCGGCGGCAGTTTGTCGCACTCTACCGCCTTGTGATCCCCCATATTTACGCGGAAGTCGTCTTCAGAAATCTTTTCCGCCAGCAGGCCAAATTCGGCGTAGTTCTTGGTCGCTTTGGCTTGGCGCCAGGCGTCTTCGGCCCGTTTACGCGCTTCTCTCTTCACCTGCTCGCTGGCTTTATCGGACGGCATAATCGAGATGGTCTGCAGGCTGAAGCTCTCGTTGTAGCGAAAGGGGTCCGGATTGTTGTCGTAATAGGCGTGGGCCTCGGAGAGAGAAACCTTGGCCTTGTCAGCTACTTCCAGCTGCAGCAATCGATCGATTAGCAGTGAGCGACGGATTTGCCGGCGCAACCATTGCTTTGAGCCCCGCATTTCCGTCTTCAAATACTCATCGAAGGCTTCCGCAGTGGGAAACTGGGCACGGAAGTCGGCTTCCGCTTGCCGCAGTTTCTCCGGCGGGATCGTCATTTTTCTTCGTTCCGCCTCCTGGTATGCCAGCTCCTCAAACTCGATCATCCGCAACGCACCTTGTCGGATCTTTTCCTCCTCGCCCGTGGGGAAGCCATTGTGTTGGCGGGAGTAAGGGAAAATCGTTAACATCTCGCGCAACAAATCGCGGTCCGTCAGCGCGGTCCCATTAATGCGTACGACCGGCTTATCGCTGACCTTCAAGCTCCCGCCTGAGCTCGCAACCTGCGCGGCGGCCGCTGTCGAACTCGCACCGACCCTCGGCGGGATGAAGGTCTGGTCATGGGAGGCGATCTGGGCCAGAGCTGGTGTGATCGACAGGGCCGCCACCATTAGGATTTCGAGTTTGGACTGTGTGATTTTCACTTTATGCCACTTCCGGCTATTGCGACCTTCCCGGTGCATTCGGTGATTGGGTTCGCTGGTTCATCGTCGCCTTAGCAACCGCGTTCCCCGGCCAAGGGTTAGAGCTGAGGGGAGAACAATCTCTCCCCCTTAGCAGAATTAGAAGGCAGTCGTGACGCTGGTAATTCCGAATGCCTCGTTGGCAACGCCGAAGTGGCACTGCCGGCAGAATTGCGTGGTCGAAGGAGCAGCCGTCGGAGTCCAGGCCGCGCCCGGGTTGTAGGGAGCGTTGACGAAGAAGTACGTGGCGTACGTGCCTTTTGCATTGCCCTGAATCTTCCCCAACGCCGACCCACTCGCGGAAAATACGTTCATCTGGTGCTGGTTGTGGCAAGTCGTGCAAACCACATAAGGCACTTGGTTTACGGCATCGACCACCATGCCGTTCACGGCTGGCGCGCCATAGTTGCTAAGAAACGTCGCATAGGCGCCAGTAGCGGTCCAGGTGATGGTGGTGCTGCCGCCTGTGCTATAGGTCAAGCCGTAGGCAGATAGCGGCTGTGGATAGCTCAGCATGTTATAGTTTGCCGCCGGGCCCACCGGGTGATCGTTCAAATAATCGCCAGGCGTGCCACCGTCGTTCCCAAGCAGGGTGGGGATCGGTGTAACGCCATACAGTGCGCCGTGGGTTCCGCGTTGCGAGCCGCCATTCGGTAGCAGGCCCCACGCTTGCTCGTAGGACTGATTCATCATCATGGCGCCCTTCGATACGTTGCCATCGTGACAGCTCAGGCAGGACGCGATGCCCGAGATGACTGGAAGGGATGTGCTGGTCCACTGCTGGCCTCCGCCGAAGTTGACGGTGTAGCCGTGGCCTCCAGTGTCATAGCCGCCGCCAACCTGGAGAGTTTCTTGGGTGATTAAAGATATGTCTTGTCCCCAAAGGTGGTAGTCGCCTTCGTTGCCGCCTAAGCTCGTGACGCCGCTGCCGGCGACAAGGTCGCCACCATTACCGCGTCCGCCACTGTGGGGAGCATGGCAGCCCGCGCAGCCGCGGCCGCCGTTGTTATGTGCGCCCAACTCGTCGGTGTTGGGAATGAAATTTTGCCCCGCTGCCAAAGCTACGGCTAGCAGCGCAAATAGAACTATGAGCATGAACCGTTTCATATTTGAGAACCTCCTCAAAATAAAGGCCCTTATTCTGACGTTGCGAACCACTGCCACCCTAAGTGAGTGCACGGCCCCTGCCTTCCAGCTGAAAACTGCTGAAATTTTCACCGGTAGCGTAAACTATTGCTACAGTGAGACTTCTCAAATCTGACAAGAATGTTGTCAATCTTTACAGCGAGCCCGCACTAATACGGGATGGGCTTTCTCCCACACTAAATTGGTGAAATGACCCATACCTGCAGGCTTAGAAAGTTCCGTTGAGTTACCGGATTTGGGCAGGAGTGATATGGGGATATGGGAGAGTTTTCGAGCCTGGTTGCAAATGTCAGGAGCCGAATGGAGATCTGGATATGTGATCCAGATTAGGGTGTGGAAGGCGAGACAGTTGCAGGCGGTGCTGGCTTCTGTTTCTCAGGGGCTACGGCGGGCGGAGGCTGTGGCTTACCCGGTGCCTTGTCCTCGGTTTGCGTCGCTTTCTGGTCCCCTTCTTTCGCCATCTTGGCCTTGCGGCGATCATACTCGACCTGGGCTTCGGCGTTAGTGATGTAGCGGAACATCTGCACCCGACCCAGGAATTGTTCGCTAGTGAAGACCCGATTCTTTTTGTCAATGGCGATACCGGCCAGTGCCTGGAATTGCCCGGGCAGCATGCCAAATCCACCGACGATGAGACGTAAATCACCCTCCGGGGTGAATACCTGGACCCGGTTCAACATCGCGTCAGCAACCCAGACATGACCGTCGCAGTCGACGGCAATGCCTTTAGGACGGGCGAAGTCGCCGGGACCGTCGCCGTTCTTGCCGAAAGCACGGATAAAGACGCCATCGGCGTCAAATACCTGGATGCGGTCGTTGAGGGTGTCAGTGACGAAAAGGTTGCCGTCTTTATCTACCGCGACGTTGGTGGGTGAGGAAAAATCACCGGGCGAAGTCAGCGTGTGGTTCTTGCCTGGGGTCCCGATCTTGCGCAGCAGCTGGAAGGTATCGGCATCGTAAACCAGTACCTGGTCCGACCCGGTGTTCGCCACATAGAGAAAACGGTTTTCCTCGTCGATGGCAAGCCCGGCGGGATCATTCATCACGCCTTCCCCGAACCGTCCTTCCAATTTATGGCTGGGGTTGAAGACCAGCACGTGATTATAGGCACCGTCGGAGACGAAAAGCCGGTCTGCGTCATCAATGGCCAGGCCGAAGATCCTGCCGAACTTGGCGTCCACCCCGTGTCTGATAAATTCGGTCCCGTGGCTCTCCGGGTTGAAGATAAAGATTGCTCCTACCTTGGTGTCGGCCACGTACAACCTGCCCTTGGAGTCCACCGCCAAGCCGTAAGGAGTCCCGAGTTCAAAGCGCGGCTTGCTGCCTGCGAGTTTGGCTTTATCGTCGGGGTTGAGACCAGCCATTCGGTCCATCCAAGATTTTCTCTTGACTGCCGGTTTCGTGACCGGCTCCGGCTTCTGGGCAGAGAAATAATCAAGGTAGCGGAGCCGCGCAATGGCAGGCGGTTGCGGCCACACGATATTGGAAATATCGAGCTTGGGGGGCTCGGGCGGATTCGAAGTGGGCACCGCCGCCTGCGTTTGACCAGCGCAAACCATGGACGCCCAGGTGAGAGCCAGCAGCGCCAGCGCCGCTGCTCTAATCAACCTTCTGCACTCAGATTTTGCGGGGATCCCAGCCATATCTAACGCACTCCTTTTGTAGAACTAACTCCCTGCTGAGGACCAATCAGACCTTTGTGACAGCTCTGGCAAAACTCGGCGTTATTGGCCTGATCCTTGACCAGCAGATCGGGCTGTGCTGAAGCATGGGGCTGATGGCAGGTTAGGCAATTCAAAGGAATCAGGACCTTGGTTCGATCGCTTGGATCTACCAAGTCAGAGACCGGATGACGTTCTACGGGGTGGCCCAAGCCATATTCGAGCGGCAGAATGGGCACCTTAGAGAAATAGTTTTCCGGCAATTTCACCTTGCCATCGAAGATGGCTATCAAGTGTTCGTTCTCCAACTTCTGCGGTCTCGAGTCGGGACCGTGGCACTCCAGGCAGA
>JASHSL010000411.1 GCA_030040855.1 Terriglobales bacterium | reverse complement strand
CGCATCTCGTTGTCGCTCAAATGCAAGCTGGAGAAGTACTCGACAAACCCCTGGTCGAACCAAGCCTGGGTCGGCGGGTAGTTGAAGCGCAAGAGCACGCGGGCGAAGTCGGAGGATAGCGCCCGCCAGCTTTCTTCGCGCGACAGGTTCAGGACGAAGTAGGTGCGATCCTCGCCGGCAATCATGCAGCCGGCACCCAGCCCTTCTCCGGCCCGGGCGGGAGCGGCGCGCTCATACTCGTCATCCTCCTTGAAGGCGATGATCTCGATCGGCTGCGGGAGATTGACACGGCTTTTCATCAACACCTGAGCAAACGCCGCCCGCATCTGTTCAAAGCGCACACTAACCTGATGGCCGTGTTTTTCGTCGGCGTCGGTCAGCACAGAAAAATGACTGGAGTCGATGCGGATCCAGCGGGGTTCGGCCGATGCGGCCGCCCGGGATAGGAGCCCTGCCGCGAACAGCAAGACGGTCACAGCACGCACCCGCACGGGGCGAGGCATAATCCATGCTAGCACGCGTCTGGACCGCGACAAGTTCAAGGATGCCGGCGTTGGTCCTGCGGGAGGGAACCAGCCAGCAGCTTCTTTCTCGCCCACCCGGCATGCTCCGCCAGCACGGCGTCGTCGTCTTCTGTCAGCCGCTCGAGCAGGGACAGGAACCGCCGATCTCCGCTATTCCCCATGGCGACCACGGCGTTTCTGCGCATCCCGCTCCGCTTGGCGCGGCGAATCGGCGAACCTCGGAATTGCTGCCGAAATCCCTCCTCCGTCATCTCCGCCAGCCATTCCAGGGCTGGATTGACCAGCCCTTCGCGCGCTTGAACTTCCGGAGCAGAGCTCGGCGGCGCTCTGCGGTTCCAGGGGCAAACATCCTGGCAAATGTCGCAGCCAAACACGTGCCGGCCCATGCCATCCCGCATGCCTTCCGGTATGCTTCCGCGCTTTTCGATGGTGAGATAGGCAATACATCGGTTGGAGTCCAGGCGGTAAGGTTCCCCGAGCGCGTCGGTCGGGCAGGCATCGATACAGCGCGTGCAGGTGCCGCAGCGATCAGGGGAAGCGAAGTCGGCGGCAAGGTCGAGGGAGGTCAGAATCACTCCCAGAAACAGCCACGACCCGATCTGTTGATTGAGCAGGCAGGTATTTTTTCCGATCCAACCAATCCCGGCATATTTGGCGTACACGCGCTCGACCACAGGACCGGTATCAACGTAGCAGCGAGTGCGGAGCTCGGGGGTCTCGCCGAGCTGAGGGGAAGCGCGCCGGGTTTGCCGAGCGACCGCGTCTTTGAGACCTGCCTCGACCTGGCGAAGCCTTCTGGTCACGGCTTCGTGGTAATCCTCCCGGCTCCACGCGTAACGAGAAATCCATCCCCGCTGGGGATGGTCGCACTCGACGGAATACGGCTGCGCCGTGTTGTAATTCATGGCACAGACAATCACACTGCGCGCCCAGGGAGCAACCCTGCCGAGCTTCGCGCGCTTCAGGTTTCCGCTGGCATCGCGGGCTGCCAGGTATTTCATTTCACCCGCGTACCCATCGGCAATCCACTGGGGAAAATAGTTCAGTTCCGAAAAATCCGCGACGCGCGCAACTCCGGCCAGCTCGAAACCGGCCTCGGCTGCCGCTTGCTTCACATGCCTTGCGAGTTCACCCAGTTCGAGCATCGCTCTTCCTGATCCCAGCTTGGCCGAGAAGCGGCGGACGCTTGCTGGCGAAGCCGAAGGGGGCCGCGGTTTCCCGCCGAGGAACCGATCCGCTTTCCGCCGCCATCGCGCCGACGGCATCAGGTGCCGGGCGTGACCAGCGGATCGGGGAGCGATTTGCCCCTCGGTTTGAAGATCATTCCCGTACTCGATCGGGCACTCATCACGGCGGCGAAGGGCTGCTCGAAATGCAGATGCCGCACGCATCCGTATTCGACGACGGCGGGTTGCGAAGCCAGCCACTGCCAGTCGACAAAACCCTCGCCCGCATCGGGATTGACCGTGAAGTATCCCACTTGAAAGGCGGTCAGGTTCTGGAAGAAATGGCTTCCCTGGGAGGGAATCACGCGAAAATCTCGAAACCCGGCCTCGACAATCACCCGCGCCCCCGAGATTTCATCCCATTCCACGGGAATTCCCAGCCAGGGATCGTTCGATCCCCATCGGCCCACCCCAATCAACGCATAGGGCGTGCCGCTCTCGCTCAGCCCGGCATTCAAGCGAGCGACCTCTTCGCTCACCTGCCGACTGTGCGCCCGTTCGAAACGATGAAAATCCACCACCACCAAGTCATGCAATTCGGGAATCCGGCCATTCCCCAGCACCTGGTTGCTTTGGCATATCAGCTGCTCCGGGTTCACATTCTCCATGCGCAGCTCTTCGCCCTCCCCGGTCAACACCAAGGGGCGGATCTGCAGAAACCCGAACTCGGCCTCCTGAGAGCTCTGCGGCAATCGCACCGCGAACTCCAGTTCGACCGGCCGCCCGAAGCCGTCTTCGCCCACCCGCATCAGCTGTTCGAGCATGGAGGCAAGGGGGAAGACGCCGTGTTTCAAAATGGGCGCGAAGCTCACCACGCGCGTGCCCGATCGGCCGAGCCCATCGTAGACGATATGATTGTCGACGGAATAGGTTGAGCCTACATTGTGCAGGGTTCCATCGGCCTCGGCCGCATCCAGCCCGAACCGCCCCTCCCGCAGTTCCGAGGTGGAGTCGCGGGGGATTTCGTTGTGGTCCAGTTCCAAGGCCCAGAACTCCCGCTGCGAGTTCGCCAAGATGTCATCGACAGAAGAAAACTGTATCAGGTGCTGGGGGTAGCGGGGACAAAAGGTAAGGCATTTGCCACCGTCGACCACCTCCCGTCCTAGGACCAAGGCGACGGCGGCAATCCCGTCGCCATAACTCATGGGAGGTACGGGATAGAAATTGTGGGAGCGCACCACCCCCGAGAAGTCCGGGTAGAAGCGCATCCCATGGAGGGTTCCCACGACCTGCTGCAGGATCACCGCCATCTTCTCTTCTTCCAAACGATACGGGGTGGCCCGCACGTAGGCTTTGGCATGCTGGCTGAAAGTGGAAGCATAGACCCGCTTGATCGCCTCCATCAGCCGCTCCAGTCGCAGCACCAGATCCGGATGGTGGTTACTCAGCATAAACGTCTCATAAACTCCGGTGAACGGCTGGTATTGCGAGTCCTCGAGCAGGCTGGAAGACCGGACGGCCAAGGGGTACCGGACTTGGGCGAGAAAGGAAAGCAAGTTTTCCCGCAGCGCGGGTGGAAGGGAGGCATCGAGGAAACGGCGCTGAATTTCGCCGTCATCGGTCGCATGCATGGCGAAGTCGAGCAGATTGTTTTCCGCCAGGAAGCGATCAAAGATATCGGTCGCCAGCACCACGCTGGGGGGGACCGTGACGCGCACGCCGGGAAAACGACGCGCCAGCCCATGGCTGTGCAGCAAATGGCGCACAAACGCCAATCCGCGCGCTTTTCCGCCGAGCGACCCTCCCCCGATGCGCAGAAAATAATTGTCCGTCGATTGAAAGGTGACGGGATTGAAATCTCCGATGAGGACCTGGCTTTGCTCGGCGCGATATTCGGCGATCGAAGCAATGAGGTCGCGACGCAAATCCTCGAGGGTGGGGAAATCGGAGACCTTGCGGGGCCGCAGCTTCTGGGCCAGAGCAAATTCGGTTCGGGCGCGAAGCCAGCGGGAAAAATGGTTCCTTTGACTGTGATAGGCGATGCTCTCCTCCGGCACCTCGTGCAAACGGGCCTCGAGCTCATGCAAATCCCCGGCGCGTGCAACTTCCCTGCCCTCCGGCAGACGAAAGACGAAATCGCCAAAGCCGGCTTGCTCGGTGAGGAACCGCCGCAGGTCCTTCAACAGCGTCGGCGAACGCTTCCTGAGAAACGAGAATCCCTCGGCCTCGGCGGGCGCCCGAAACGCGGTTCGGCTCGACTGGAGCACAATGGGAACATCGGAAACATTCTTGCGGATCAAGCGGGCCAGCTCGAATCCGGCCTCCGCGCTCAGCGCCCCGGCCATGGGAAATTCCACGTCCGAAACCACTCCCAACAGGTACTCCCGGTAGGTCATCGCTTCGCGTACGGCGTCTTCGTAATTGGAACTGAGCAGGATCTTGGGGCGCGCCCGCATCCGCACCAACTTGTGCGCCACATTGAATCCTTCGCGAATGACTCGCTTCGACTGGGTGATCAGCTCGGTGTAAATGGCGGGTAGAAACGACGAGTAGTAGCGAATGTTATCTTCGACGACCAGAATCACCGGCAGGCCAATGGCGTGCGTATCATGCCGCACATTGCGCTTGTCCTCCACATACTTCACGATCGAAATGAGAATGCGGACGTTCCCCTGCCATAGAAAGATCCGCTCGAGATCGGTGACCGGATTGCGCTCGATGAATCGTTTGATCTCGCGATAGTCGTATGCCAGGACCACGACCGGAATATCGAGCCCGGCGGCCTTCACCTGGCGGGCCAATTGCGCCGCGTCCATGTCGCCCACTTCCAGATTGGTCACAATCAAGTTAAAACGCGGCTGGGAGCGGGCCAGCGCCAAGGCGTCGGCGCCGCTGGAAACGTGAGTGATGCCGGGGATTTGCTGGAGATTGAGCTCGAGCGATTCTCCGATCAGCAATTCATTCAGCCGGCCGTCTTCGCGCAGGATAAAAGAATCATAGAGGCTGGACACCAGAAGGATGTCCTGCACCCGAAAGGGCATCAGGTTCTCGAAGCCCTCGAAGAGGCGTTCGGCGTCAACGATCGGATCCGGAGCGTGGACGGTCGTCATCGATCCTTCGCGACAGGAAAACTTCTCAACCCTGTACTCCCCATCATGGCCTGCGGCGAACACTCGCTTGGCGGCCTCGGCAACCGCTGCTGGCGGATTGCCGGGGCAAAAACGTACGGGGTGGAAACTTTCCCACCCCGCATCATACTTCGATCGGACTCGAAACTACTAGACAAGACCCTGGTCGAGCATCGCATTGGCCACCTTGAGGAAACCGGCTATGTTTGCGCCGTTCACCAGGTTGCCCGGCGTGCCGTACTGCTCTGCGGTTTCGAAGCAGTTCTTGTGAATGGCGATCATGATTTTATGCAACCGATCGTCCACCTCCTCCCGCGTCCAGCTCAGCCGGGCGCTGTTCTGGGCCATTTCCAGGCCGGAGGTAGCAACCCCACCGGCATTGGCGGCCTTGGCCGGTCCGTAGAGGATTTTGGCATCCAGGAATAGCTTGGTAGCTTCGAGCGTGCTCGGCATGTTCGCCCCCTCGGCGACCAGCTTGCAACCGTTCTTGAGCAGGTTCTCGGCGTCCCTCTTTCGAATTTCGTTCTGGGTGGCGCTGGGGAATGCGCAATCGCCCTTAATGTTCCAAATCGGGTTGTGATCCAGCTTGACGTCGGTTGGCATGAAGATGCCCTTCTTGAACTTCTCCGTGTACTCGCGAATACGCCCGCGGCGGACATTCTTCAGCTCCATGATCCAGGCCAGCTTCTCTCGATCGATGCCATCGGGATCGAAGATCACCCCATCGGAGTCGGAGCAGGTGATGGGCTTGGCGCCGAAATCGAGCAGCTTCTCGATGGTGTATTGGGCCACGTTGCCGGTGCCGGACACGAGGCACAACTTGCCGGCGAGGGTGTCGTTACGGGATTTGAGCATCTCCGCGGCAAAATATACGCAGCCGTAGCCGGTTGCTTCGGTACGAATCAAGGAACCGCCCCAGTTCAAGCCTTTGCCGGTCAGCACCCCGCTAAACTCGTTGCGCAGCCGCTTGTATTGTCCAAACAGGAAGCCGATTTCCCGTCCCCCCACACCAATGTCCCCTGCGGGAACATCCGTGTCCGGCCCGATGTGCCGTGCCAGTTCGACCATAAAGCTCTGACAGAAGCGCATCACCTCGTTGTCGCTTTTGCCCTTGGGATCGAAGTCGGAACCGCCCTTGCCGCCGCCCATGGGCAACGTAGTCAGCGAGTTCTTGAAGACCTGCTCAAAGGCCAGGAATTTCAGGATGCCAAGGTTGACTGAAGGGTGAAAGCGCAGCCCCCCTTTGTAGGGACCAATGGCGCTGTTCATCTCGATGCGGAACCCACGGTTGACGTGGATCTCTCCCCGATCGTCCAACCAGGGAACGCGAAACATCAGGACTCGCTCCGGCTCGGTGATCCGCTCCAGGATCTTGGTCGAGCGATATTCCGGATGCCTCTCGAGGACCAGGCGCAGAGAATCGAGGACCTCCTGTACGGCCTGGTGGAATTCTGCTTCGGCTGGGTTCTTGGCTTTTACGGTGGTCAGTACCTGTTCGATATAATCGCCGGACGACTTCACTCCGGGCGGTGTTATAACGCTCATAATGTTACCCTCCTCAGAACAAAGACTTTGGTACAAAAACCTTTGATGGAAACCGTGGTGTGGACCCTACGTGTCGGGTGACACGCGGTCCCAAGACCACTCAAGACCATATAAAACGGGAATTCCCATCGCATGCGGTGACTCGAATCACCTGAGGACGTGACTATCCTAGCGCCAAATATGCCCGGTGATGAAGCTTTTTCTCGCGAGGGAGGCGGGATCTGAGTCCTCAAAGCGCCTGGCCACCGCTCGAATCGACCTGAAGATGGCGTCCCTGTCTGGAGTTCTGCCATGTTCTCATTCCCCTTCGCGCCACTTTTCTCCGGGTGACCTAGGCGGGGAACAGCCGAGGGCAAACCTTTTAAATTCGCCGTACTGCGGGATTCCGACGCGCAGAGCATCATCTACTGCTACGGGTATAAAACCTTCAGGCCGCCGCCTAGCGTGTGTGTCGTCCTCAGATGGGTCCGCGCGGAACAATCGGGTGCTGGGAAGCTCGCGAT
>JASHSL010000410.1 GCA_030040855.1 Terriglobales bacterium | reverse complement strand
GCTAGCTGGCTGAAGCTTCGAGATGGAAGCAGCGCAAGGACGAGAGGACCTGTCACGTATAAGACAGATCCATAGACGGAATAAAATAGTGAAAAGAGCGTGTACACGATCGGGAAGACGACGAAGCCGATTAAGATCAGCAAAACACTAAGCAGGCCGGAAGCTCCTGCTTGACCTGGTACCAAGGAGAACAAGGCGGACCATCCCTCGGTTTGAACATAATTCGCGACTGCGTTTAGCCAATTCTTATAAAGATCCCCAACTCCGCTTAGGTTGTACATGAAATCAGCTACGGCGCTAAACATTCCATTCACTGCACGGAATGCCTCCTGATAGTTTAGGAACACGAGACCTAGGATTAGATACTTTATACCGGCAAGCCCCAGCGCCCGTACATCCCCGCCGTTGGTGTAGGCCTCGTACGCCGCAAAAAGTAGACTAATGATGAGAATTACGCTGCCAATCTGCACGGCTGCCGCGCTGATTCCCTGGCCATCAATTCCATCGAGGGCTGTTTGAAGAAGTTGCTCGAAATAGAACATGGGCTTTGCCTTAATTGTGCTGCATAAGATTTGCGGACTATCGCCATAGGGAGATCGTATTGCCCTGCTGTTTGGCCTCGCTCGTTCGACCTTTGCGATACCGATCGATCCGCTCTTCCGGTACCCAAGACCAGACGTTGATGTGTGCGTTGGATTGCATCCGAGATAGCTTACTTCAACGAAACGTGTCGCATTAGCATCCTTCCCGAGTACGATCCACAATTTCGGCTGTACATCGAATTCGCCCCAGCTCAATAGTGCGGCTACGCCGCTGTGATCTCGCTGTTCTCTGCAGGGCCCCACCTTCCTCTCTGACTCAAAGAACGTTTTCGCTTCGTTCTCTCCTCATGAAGCGGTCTCGGTACCGCTTCGAATCGGCAACAAGCCCCTCGAAGCCGGATCGTAGCAACAACCGTTTTCGGTCCGCATCAGTTTTGGCTAGCAGTGGCAGTAGCAAGTCTCGCTGATCGTCAGAGACTTCCTGAACTCCCAGAATCTCTAAGGCTTGAGCTAGGTCCAACATCTCTGCAATCGACGGTGGCTTTTCCAGGTTCCATCCTCGAAGTGCACGTGCCAGACCGGCAATCTGACCGTTAAGCTTAGAACTCCTACTCCTGCTCCGCAAAGTCAAGATTTCAATTTCCCGCTCCACTGTTGGATTTTCAAAGCGAAGATAAAAACATCGTCTTCTTAACGGATCTCCTAGGCGGCGTTCTTCATTCGAACTTAGTACGACGAAGGGCACACTTTTTGCTATCACGGTCCCCAGCTTCGGAATGCTGATTTGCCAGGCACTCAGGATCTCGAGCAACAGGGCTTCAAACGAATGATCAACCTTATCGATTTCGTCCACTAGAAGAATGCAAGACCGATCTTGATAGCGTAACGCCCTCACGAGCGGTCCTTCCGCAAAAAACTCTAACGTGTGCAGTCGTTCGCGGATGACGCTCCATTCCGTCTTTAGGTCTTCAGCGTACGTCTCCAAGAACAGTTTCTGCAAGGGCTCATCGAATTTGCCGATGGCCTTTTCCTCAGTAATCCCTGCAAAGCACTGCAGGCGCTCCAGAGTCGTATCTGCCGCTTCAGCTATGGCGTAGGCGAGTTCGGTCTTTCCACATCCTGGCGGACCTTCGATGAGCAATGGTTTTCGCATTTGTGCTGCGAGGAAAACCACATGAAGAGTCACATGATCGACTATGTATCGTACCGCATAAAGTCTTTCAGCGAGTTCTGTCACAGATGAAAACATGTTTCGGCCTCTCCGTCGAAGGGTACACCTGAAGACTCAGCTTTGCACTCTTAGGCACTGTGAAGCGAGAACGCACAAAATGTGAGCACTGCGCAACACCTCAAAGCCACAAACCATTCGAAGAGCTGTGTCATAGCACTGATACAAAACGAACGGAGCTCTAGCTAGCGATTAGTCGTGCTTGAGTCTAGCTCAGGTTCGACCATTTGACGATCTACTTTGCAATTCATGGGCGCAGGAACCGAAAAGGAACTGTGCCGCAACTGTTTTGTGGAAATCAATTTACGGTGTCATTCCACTAAAAGCGATGGTGCTCTGCCCAACTCTGACCTCAGACCCTCTAACACATACGGCAACTAGTGTTGGAAGCGCTCCGATCAGGAATTCTGTCAAGAGTTGACGAGTTTTCAGAGCTTTTTTCGGCTGAAAGCAATTTGGGTGGTTGGCTGCGGAGGTTACCTCCGTACTTCTCATCTTACCGATAATGAATGCTTCACGCACACAAGTAAAGATTTCTATGCGGGAACTGCGGATGAACTGCGATTACTCTGAACTACATAACGTCGTTGCCGTCCGATGTAGGCAAGACAAACGAGCATCGACAATGATCGGTCGGTGATACGAGAAGGTGTTTATCCGAGACTCTGTGGGAAACCGGTCGAAGGTAAACGCGATTCCGGTCTGAAGGCGAACACTTTTTTTCGTCTAGCGGAATGGTGTTCGGCTTGGAGCGGAATGTTTTGCACAGGGGAACCGTAGGCGGGGAAGCAGCGCTGGACAATTAGCTGACATTGAAACTCCACGATGAAGGAGATCAGGGTGCCGGCCAGGAGAAAGTCCATGCGCAAAGTGAAGGAAGTTTGGCGGTTACGGTTTGAGTTGGGGCTGGGGCAGCGGCAGATCGCGCGCAGTTGCGGGATGGGGCTGAGCACAGTCCACGATTATTTGGAGCGGGCAGCGGTGGCCGGGATCGGCTGGGCGTTGCCTGAAGGCCCGAGTGAGGAGGAACTGGAAAGAAAATTGTTTGGGAACCAAATGGTGGCGGTGCGGATGGTGCGGCCGCGGCCCCAGCCGGATTGGAAAGCGGTATCCTGGCCACACGAGCTACAAGGTCAGATAGCGATGTTGCTGCAGTTGCTCGTGAATCGGCAAACGCACCCGGTGGGCCGTTACAGTTGGTTTTGCGAGCGCTATCAGCAGTGGGGGCGGCGCCTGGATGAGCTGCTGCGCCAGGAACACATGTTCGCGGACTGGCCGGGGCGACGATTCCCGTTTATGAGGCACGACGGGCAAGCCTTGGTCGGCTTTCCGTTCACCTAGCGCTAATCATTCGTGGGGCAACATCCGTAAATTGCTCGATCGCATCGCGACGGAAGCCAAGCCCTCTAAGGTTTTGTGGCGGAAGAGGCAGGCGGAAAGGCCACTAGGGCACACCGCTTTTCCTTAAGTAGAGATGGCAATATCCGTAATTTTTATGGATTTCGGGTCGTGTGTGACACATAGTTCCTAATGGAGGACGCCTGCGGTGGCGGTTCAGCGTGTGTGGCAGTCCGCTGACGTTGGCACTGGCTGAGATATTGTTGTCGCCGACCTGTGAAACACTCCATCGTCGAAAACGATTCCCTTACAGGCGTTCGAATGAATGAAATATGCATTACCACGAATAGGGCGATGGCACTTTGCACACACCCTGGTGATAAGCGCATGCTTTTCAAGGCCCGAAACTGATGACTTGGTTTCGAGGGGAGGGATCGCGATCCCGTAGCCCTTAAGCCAATGCAGCACTTTTGGATCCAAAAGTCGATAGTTCAGTTTAGGCCCGCCGTTTCTGCCACACCTCTGACAGAACTCCTCAAGCGCTTTGTCAGTTACGAATGGATCCACGACTTTAAGTTGCCGTGTCGCAAGCCAGACTCGAACTTGGTCGAGCGAAGCACTGAGCAGCTCCGCTGTCCGCTCCCAGGACAAACCGGCTGCACCGTTCTGTGGGACTTTACTTCTATTAGCTATCATGGAAATCTTCTGGCGTAGCTCACGTTGTTCACAGAAGGAGGCAATCGATGTAATCGATATTCTGGCATCTCGGACCCTCAACATTCCTCTTGCGATCATGGCGTAAGCTTTTCGATGGCCGATATGGAACATCTCTTGAAAAGCTCTAAGTGAAATTCCATCCTTTATCTTTCCGCTCAGGCCCCGTGCCTTCAGTCGGCACCGAACCGCACTTTCTGTCCTCTTCAGCCTGTGTGCAATTTGTTGCGGCGACTCATAACCCGCTAGTCTCAGAAGAAGTTGGTCTTCGTGTTCACTCCATGCCCGGTGTATCTTCGCAGTCACCACCCTTTCTCCGCCTAATGACCATCCTTCCCTGCGCGCGAATCGTGAGATCACATAGCTGGGAATTCCAGGGTAGGACACCCTGCAGATCTTGAGAGCCTCCCGCTTGCGTCTGCCGCCTTGCCTGTAGCCATTTTTGAGCAGTTCGATGAGCTCCGGCGGCCACCGACGCGGATCACGGTAGCCCGGGCTACTATTTTCTCGGAGGTAACGCATCCGACCCCAAATTTCACCTGGGGTGAGTTCTGGTGTCAATTGCCGAAGTTGCTTCCTTACGAGCTGTATTCCCGCTGGCCCATGCTTCATACCAAGCTGCAGTAGGCGATCCATCTCAGGCAACCACGCTGGTTTCATAATCTCTTTCGGAATTTTCCTTTGCTTTTCCATAACAGAACTCCACACTCGCCCTCCCATAGTGCTCAACCCGATGGCGAACGGCAGACAGTCACTATTTTGCTTAAATCGCGGTGTTCTTGGCTTTCCGCTAATCTTGTGCCAGTACAGACTGCCGGTCCTCGAATTACTCCCCTCTTAATAGAAGGAACTTGAAACAGGAGAAAAGTAAGAAAAATGCCTCCTGCTCGTCTCGTGCCCGATGCAATGGGAAAGGTATGCGACCGACCTGTATTCACCTTCTGCTTTTGGTTGACATGCACTGTGTTCGATGGCACTCTGTCAAAATCGCAGCACTGCCCTAACAGGGAAGTTAGTGAGGCATCTCTATGCCGAGCGATGATCCTGGCCCGAACTGGATAATTTCCAGCTGTTTATCAGCATCGACACACGACAATGTCCCCGATGAACTGTTAATCTCTGCCCGACGTGTGTGGCCCCGTGTACACGCCCACGCCAACCGAGAACTCGGTGAACGCCACACGGATCCTGAAAATGACATGTTGGCTGCCGAAGTGTGGGAAGCCGTACTGCAGTCGATTGCGCGCAGTTTCCGTCGACTGAGAGTCTCATGTGAGGGTATCGCGAACATGGACTCATATCTGATCGGAGCGTTCCGGCATCGCTTTAATCGGGCGCGATATCGCAAGCAGAGGCGAGAGCAAGTAATTCAGTTGGTCGCCTCGGCTAACGAGTTGGATGCTCTCGCGAGTAGCCGTAGTCTGCACACCTCTGTCAACATTGAAGATCATGTATTGGCGAACGAAGTGTTTAGTTGCATGGATCGTTGGCTGAAGAGAGTGTGGACCGCCAGGCAGTACGGCTATTCCTGGAAAGAAATCGCCGAATATTTGGGTACGAGCGAAGAGCGAACAAAAATGAAATTCAGGTACAAACTTTCGATACTTCGCGCGCGGCTCGGAGGTTAGCGTTGAGACTTATGCCTCAATCTTGAAACAAGGTTGACCAGGGATTGGAAATCGCTGTTTTACACCAGAGAACTGAAGAGTGATAGTTGAAAGATCAAGAACACCCCGCAAAAAATGAAGAACGATTACTCGAACTCCTGTCGAAGGGATTATCTACGGAGTTCCAGAACCCGAGTCGCGCCGGTTGCCCTGACCCTGCCGTCTTGAAAGCCCTGGCATCTCATAGAATCGCACTTTCCGAAACTGAACAATGGTTGGACCACTTCGGGTCATGCAGTCAATGCTTCATTGAATTTACAGCCATTCGACAAAGGCTGAGGACTCGGCGACAGATGAAACTGGGTGGCGTCTTAGCGGTTGTGATTGCGGTTTGTGCTCTGTGGTTTAATCTCCAGTCACACCTCGTGCCTGTTGTCGCCACGCTTGATCTGCGCGCTTATTCAGTAGAGCGCGGCCAGGACCTAACTACGAAACCTTTTCTCGACATTCGTCGAGGCACGAAGCATCTGATTCTGTACATGCCCGTTGGGAGCAAAGAAGGAAGTTATGATCTTGTACTGCAGGACGAAACGGGAGATCAGTTTCTGCATGCCACAGGGCTAGCACAACTCGAGAACCAGATTGTGATTTTGAGGACAGATGTAAATCTTTCACGTGTGCCACGGGCTTCATACTTACTAGGTGTTCGACTACCGGGCCTGGAATGGACCCTGATTCCTGTCCGAGTGTTTTAGAGGAAAGCATGGCAGCAGAAATTGTGGTGTCTTGTGAAGGTAGCTGGCATTCTGGCAACACCAGATCGACAGCGTGCATAGAAAACCTGGAGCGTTCCGGTGGCATTGGGTCGCCGTCAGAGACAGTGTGCCGAACCCTGCAAATGATGATTTCTCGGCTATGCCACTCGAGGGGATTTCTTGTCTTAGCGGTTTTGCTGCTCTTCGTCTGTCATTCAGGCACTAGGTTACGTCGAGGTACGAATGAGAGAAATCGGTTGGGAAGCAACAATAGCTTGAGTCGGATAGCGGGTTCCGATGACCCCTATGTGCTGCTAGCGGAAGCAGATCGACTTTACTGGCTGAATAATGGCTTTAGAGCTGCGCCTCTCTACGCGAAAGCAGAACGCTTACTCGCTGATAAGGGGGATATCCGAAACGAAATTCACGCAAAGGTGGGACGGCTCAGGACAGAGGCGGAAACGATGTCATTTGTCGAGCTCTCGGGCTTACTGAACGAACAGCTGCGAAATCCTGTTGTGCAGGACGACTCACGATTGCGATTGTGGTGTCTGATAGCGAAGGGTTACACCGACATTGAAGTTGATTATAGAGCAGCAAAACAGGACTGGCGAGAGGCCCAAAGCCTCGCCAGGAAGGTGGGCGAAAATCGTTGGGCCACTCGGGCTTCCGGTGAATTGGGTCTGATTGCGTTTTTGGAAGGCCATTTCGCCCGGGCAGCTCGCCTCGTTGGGGGCGCCCTTATTGTGACCATGGCTAGTGGTGACGTGGGTGGGCAGATCAGGTTCCTAGAATTGATAGGCAATGGTTTTGAGGAAGTGAATCGTCATGTTGAAGCATTAAAGTTTTTTGAAAGAGCCATCACAGTGGCTGATGCTGAGAGGGACTCTGGATTCCCATTCATGGCATACGAAGGAAAAGCCCAAGCTTTGATCGCCTTGGGTAAGTCAGACGAAGCAGGACCAATCCTTGAAAAAGCTATGGCACAGGCTCGATCACAGAAGAGACGAGGCCATGAAGCACAATTATCGATTCTTCTTGGGAAGCTTTCTGCTCAAACAGGGGACAGAAAACAGGCAATCGCTTATCTCAAAGAGGCAGGTCAATTCGCAACACGAGTGCAATTCTTTCGCATGGAAGCGGACACGTTGTTCGAGCTAGCAAAGCTGTACGGTGATAATGGGGATGTTGCCACTGCGGCCACTGATGCCGTTCAAGGTTTAAGCGCAAGCCGGCGGGTCGGTGATCACTATTACTTGCCACGCAATTTGACGATTCTCGCACAATTAGAGGCACGCCGCGGCAAAGTGGCACAAGCCGACGCCTTATACAAACAGGCGGAGGATGCCATTGAAGGCATGTTGATGAGCGTCGATCAGCCGTACTGGAACAGTTCGATCGCTGGGTCCATGGGCCAAGCCTATTTGCAGCACTTTGAGCTTCTCTGCAGGAGAGGCAATATCACTGAAGCTTTCAGAGTCTTAGAGCGCATCCGGGGACGAACACTGGCCAGAAGTCTTCAAGACAGCAGCGCATTTCGGGCAGCAGAATCGAAACAGACCGTGGAACTTGAGAAAAATGTGGCAGGTGTTCAGGCGCGGTTGATGCGAGCCACAAGCACTAGAGAGCGTGAACAGCTTCTCGATAAGTTGGTTGAATATGAACGGCGACTTGGTTGGGCATGGCTAAAACCCGAAGTTCCTCGCCGGAAGTTGCAAGTAGTGCCATTGAGAAGAATACAGGAAGACCTTCGACGGGATGAGTTAATTCTTGAATATGTTCTCGATGACCCGAGTTCCTTTTGTCTTTCGATATCGAGAAGGGGTGCACACGTTCGAGCGCTGCCTGCTGGGCGCAGGGAAATCGAAGGGTTAGCTCGTGAATTCATCGACGAAATACACTCGAAGGGCACAGGGGCGAGAATTTCAAAGCAGCTGTATGAGTTGCTGGTGAAGCCGATTCCAGAAACGGGTAGCGCAACCCGATTCATAATCGCACCAGACGGCATATTGAACCTGTTTCCGTTTGAAGCACTTCGAGATGCCCAGGGGGGGTACCTTTTGGAGTCTCGCATAATTAGCTACGTACCTTCTGGCACGATTCTCGACACACTTCGCCACACCGTGCGGCGACAATTGGCGCCCAAGAATCTCTTGGCCGTTGGCGATGTCGCCTACGACGATCAATTCCGTACTGCACAGACATTACAACTTTCAGAGACGAATCTAGGAAGGATCGAGCGCAGTGTGGCAGACTTGTCGGGAATCGTACTTCACAATCTTCCTCAGACGCGAAGAGAGGTTAAGGAGATCAGCAAGATTTTCGGGCCTGATGCAGTTGTTCTGCTGGGTAAAGACGCCACCGAAACGACATTCAAGAAAGAACCACTCAATCAGTTTCGGGTCTTGCACTTGGCAGTGCATGGTTTCGCAGACATGCTATACCCTGAACGGTCGGCCATTGTCTTGGGCGTTGATCCAACGTCCGGTGACGACGGATTGCTTCAGGCGCGAGAGATAATGAGGTTGGGGCTGAATGCGGAATTGACCACTCTGTCTGCATGTGACAGTGGTATGGGCAGGCTCCAGGGACAGGAGGGCATCAGCAATCTGGTAGAAGCATTCTTGGTTGCTGGATCGAAGTCAGTCGTCGCCAGCTTGTGGAGTGCTGATGATACGTTTGCAAGTGCTCTCATGGAAGAATTTTACGGTCGGCTATCTTATGGCGAAGATGTGGGTCAAGCTCTGCGGAACGCGAAGTTGGGCTTGCTCGCAAGATATGGAGAACAAGCAAGCCCATTTTATTGGGCAGGATTCGTCATAGTGGGAGAAGCCGTGACACCGGTCTTAGTCAATCGTGAGCCGAAGATCAGGGAAAATGTTGTTCTAAACAAGGAGAAATAATCCGTGCCTGACCTTTTGCCACTTACAAGAATTGGACTCGATAACCATTGGGTTGACCGAGCATGATTTGCTCTTTGAAACAGTCCCCGCAAAAGCAACTTAGGAGTTGTAGTGACAATGCCGAAGTCGCGAGGTCGTCCCGTTACCACCGCGCCGGAACGCATGCGTGCTGCAACCGTTGAGCTGTCAGTGCCGCCCACTCCAAGTGGCCATCCTGACATCGCGTCTCTCGAGGGGTGCAGCTACCACATCTCCGAACGGCGGTGACGCCGGGCCACGAAGGTGTTTGCCTGGCGCGCCCGAAGGGACTCGAACCCCTAACCTACGGCTCCGGAGGCCGGCGCTCTATCCAATTGAGCTACGGGCGCGCTACATCCTCAAGTGTACATGTAGAGCTTTGCCCCATCAATCCAGCCATGCATGCGAGCGGGGTTTACGCGAAGCCTACCAGCGGCTCCGGCGACCGCTACCTCGCCCTCCGCGATCGCGGCCACCACTGCCAACGCGTTCTGCCTTGGGTCGGGCTTCGTTCACGTTCAGCGTCCGTCCAGCAAGCTGAGTGCCATTGAGCGCCGCAATTGCCTTTTCTCCTTCTTCGGCGTTCGCCATCTCGACGAATCCGAAGCCACGTGAGCGGCCAGTGTCGCGATCCGTCACAATGCTTACGCGATCCACCTGTCCATAGGTTGCAAAGAGATTGCGCAGCTCATCTTCCGAGACGTTGAAATCCAAGTTGCCAACGAAAATGTTTTTCAAGCGACCCGCCTTACTGTTTAGGGGCTATTTGAGTGTGCGGCTTCGGCGAGACAGAGGAGGCTGGTTGGCCACAAAGCCAAAGTTTACGAACAGTCAAATGCGCATGAAGTATAGCAGGTCTGGCAAGAGTAGGCCGGATGGCTCCTAAGGAACGTAAAGGAATAGCGGGAAAGAGACTGGAAGGATTGGATTTGAGGCTCTAAAAATGGTCATTGCCCAGTCTTAAGCGATTGAGCCGTTGTCTTTGGAATGTGGCCCGGACTACCGTGTTCTCTGCCCTGCACCGCCAGATTTTCGGGGAAAGTCGAACGGTGTGTCATAGCGAAGGTTCTTGGAAGAAATCTCCTCCAGCGCGCCCAATCTTTAATACCAATCTGCGCGCGTTAGCGGCATACCGCTCTCGCCACCGTCGGTCTTCACGAGCAGAGTCTGATAGAGATCAAGCTTTGCAGTCCGGAAGTAATGTGCAGAACCTGCCAAATAAAGGTGCCAGATGCGATATTTTAGGTCGCCAACGAGCTCTCGAGCCTTATTGGCGTTTGCCTCCAGACGACGAAGCCAATGACATAGCGTCAAAGCGTAGTGTTCTCGCAGATTCTCGACGTCACGAACCTCGAAGCCGGATTCTTCTGCAGCTTTCAAGGTGGTAGCAATCGGCACTAGCTCCCCGTCGGGAAAAACGTACACATCGGTGAAAGTGGGTTGCTCCGGCGCGGCCCGGTTTCCCGCCCTGCCGATGCCCGCATTCAAAAACACCCCGCCGGGTCGCAAAAGCTGAAAGGCTCGCGCAAAATATTCATGCAGGTTGGACTCTCCTACATGTTCCACCATACCGATGCTTGCCAATTTGTCATAGACGCCAGACTCGGCCAGCTCACGATAATCGAGCAGCCGGACATCACATTGGCCGGATAATCCCTGTTGCTGAATGCACCACTCGGCAAACTCCAGCTGGCGGTGGCTCAATGTGATCCCTCGCGCCTGCACACCATACTTCGAAGCTGCATAACGGATAAGTCCGCCCCAGCCGCAACCGATGTCAAGCAGTCGCTCACCAGGTTTCAAACGTAGCTTGCGGCAGATGTAGTCGAGCTTTTGCTGCTGAGCCGTGTCTAGATCCTCATCCGGCGTGTGGAAATAGGCACAGGAGTAGATCATGTTCTTGTCTAACCAGAGACCATAGAAATCGTTCGAGACATCGTAGTGGTAACCGGCTACTTCCCGGTCGCGACCAAGGGAATGACATCGCCCGTCGAATTGTGGTCGGGCGATCCGCGGCCGGGATGACTGAGATACCACACGGGCCAGTAATCTAGCCAGCCGCAGTTTTTCCCTTAGGCTCCAGGACCTGCCCAGCAAATACTCGGCCATGGGGAAAACAGCTTGAAGATCGCCGTCAATATCGAATTCCTTATAGATGTAGGCCTCGCCGAGCGAGATTTCCCTCGTCGCCCTCATCAGCGTCCGTAACCCTTGAGGATCGTTGATCTTCCAGGTGAAGCGACGGAACTGCCCCCTGTCAGGCCCCCATTCGGTGCCGTCCCACAGCTCAATGGCAAAATCGCGCGGATGATAACCCGCCAGTAGTTCCCGAAGGAACCGCAGGGCGGTCAGCGCACCCTCGTCTCTACTCGATCGCGCATTTTCCGCCATCGACTTTGGCACCTTAATACTGCCCTCTCGCCCAGCTGTGGGTCTTTCCGGCGTTCAAGCCTCCACCACTACATGGTAATTCAGGCCCTCCCAGCGCTGTTCCCTCAGCCAATAAAAGGTAAAGACGATGCGTTGGCCGGGGGCCAGCTTATCGGAGGGCAAATCGGCGACGTGCGTCCCTAGTCCCGCATCCCGCGTCCCTATATCGGACGTGCTCCGCCAATCGTCGAAGCTCCAATGCACCAACGCTGGCGATCGCAAGACGATGCGTAGAATCTTTCCTCGGGGTGCCCTTTGGCATTTATTGTTGAACCGCCACCCGAAGTATGGTGATTTTCTCTTCTCGATGACATAACGCTG
This sequence comes from Terriglobales bacterium, assembly GCA_030040855.1. Lineage (GTDB taxonomy): Bacteria > Acidobacteriota > Terriglobia > Terriglobales > Acidobacteriaceae > JAFAGX01. The sequence goes on along the minus strand of JASHSL010000410.1, from coordinate 17,974 downwards.
CCGGGGCTGCGGAGGCTGGTCAAAGATTCGTCGATCCCGCAGAGACCGCCGCAGCTTGATATATTCCGAGTGCGCCCACACCAATGGGCAGGCAGAACCAGAGGGCTTTCCGGTGAACAACTCGGGCTCGGGAAGATCGGGCCCGTCCCACACCTGTTCCGGGAGCAGACGCCCGCTGCCCTCGGTCGAGAATTCCATGACTTTGAGCAGCTCTAGGGCCACGCTTTCATGACCGGCGGCCAATTCGTAGTGTGCTCGTTCACCTGCCAATAAGGGCCACGGTCGCCCGATGCCAGACCCGTCAAAGGGTGAGCCGTCTTCATGCTCCCCATAGCCGTCACCGTTGTAGCGGTACCAGCAGAATCCTTGCGGCAATTGCACCCGCAGTAGGGCGTCAATCACTTTGAGGGTATTCAGGATGCGTGGATCATCAGGAGCACGCAGTCCGAAGCGGACCAGCGCCAACGCATCCGTGCTAATGAGGTGGGTTGCCGGTGCTGAGCTCTGCCCCGGTGGCCGATTTTTGATGGGTACGAAGCCCTCGAGCGGAGAAGCGACTCCGTCTCCTTCGGGCGGAGCGATTCGCACGTAATATCCTTCCACGCCGATTTGCCGCGCCACCTCGGTGCCGGTGGCATAAGTCCAGCGTTCAATATTGTCGTTCCAGGTGTCGGCGATGTCACGCAGATAGCCTGCAATCGTTTTCTCTCCTACGGCTTCGGCAAGGTCCGCGGCAGCCAACAGGGCCGAGATCTCGACGGCCAAGGTGAACGGGGAATACCCGGCATCCTCCTCCCAACGATCTTGCTCTGTGACCGGACCATTTCGCACCAGGAAACCCGCGGCGCGGCGCACCAAACCCCACCAGCGCTCCGGCTCAACGTCCTCAACCGCATCCCGCCGCAGCCGGTCCACCAGCAGAATGGGAAAAGCAGTTTCATCCATTTGCACGCCATCCCAGTAGGGACGACCGTCGAGCCACATGTTTTGCGCCCAGTGGCCATCCGCTTCCTGGGTAGATTCCAGGTAGCGAAGAACGCGTCTCGCATCCCTGCTCGCCCCGGCGGCCAGAAATCCGAAGGCAGTCTCGACTAGATCGCGCGGCCAAACCACATGATAGCCGCCCAGATCTTCATCACCCTTGTTGTAGCCCCAAGGAATGGAAAGACTGGCAATGACTCCTCCCAGAAAATCTTTGGACTCGTGTGTGCGCAGTGCGGTGGCGCTCGCACGGTACAGATCCCGTTCGCGCCGGGGCTCATCGAGTTCCAGCAGTCCGCTCAGCCACTCCCTCCAATAGATGACATAATGCTCGCGCAGCCGTTCGTAGGATTCGCGCAAGCTGGATCGTGTCTGCTGGCCAGCTTGCGACCAAATCTCACCAAAGCCAAGCGCCAAAATGAACTCACCTTGGCAGGACGCCAAATCGACTTCCCCGATCAGCGCGATGTTCCCGTTTTCCGCACGCGTGTATTCCCAGGTGATCCGATAATGCTGGGCGAGATCCTGCCAACCATCGGAAAAACCGACAAAGCCGACCGACATCTTCCGCCAGGGAGTAGAACATCCGAAAGCCAGGGCAGTGCGATCACGCTCCGCAAACAACATGAGCTCGCCCTTGTAATCGCCAGTCCAGCCGGTATTGCCCGCCCCGAAATTGGCAAGGTGCGGAGCCAACAGGGCATACAAACGGTAGTGGTCGAGCTTGCCCTTAAGCGGAACAAATCGAACTCTTTGGAGAACCACATTACGGAACGGATCGGTGAACACTTCCTTCTCGATCTGGTATCGCCCGTTGAATTCCGTGTTGGTCAACTCGTAAACGGGAATGCCGGGTTCAATCGGTACGTTCTTGAAGCGGCAGTGACGCTTCTCCTCCGAGAAATAGTCGACGCCGTTGGTGACCAGCAATCCCAAATCTCGAATGCACGCCTGGTCCACACGCGGATAGTAGACTTCATTGAGGATGCCGTGGCTGATGGTGAACCAGACCCGGCTGCTGAGGCTTAAGGCTGTACCAACCCCAGTTTTTGCGCTTGACGTCCAGCGCGGCTGAATCCCAGGCCATCCCGGCGCGAAGCGTTTTTCCGGCTCACTCACTTGGTTGTTCCTTGCCCTGGTTTCCAAACAGAAACTCTAGCGCCTCTGGGAACCGCTTCGCCCATGCACTTTCGCTGTGGGCAGCGCCTTCCTCGACCCTGACCAGCAGGCTTTCCTCGTCCAGTCGGGCCGTTCGGATGATTCGTTCCAGTGCGCGCACATCTTCTACGATTTGCCGATCCTTGTCTTCGCGCCCCGATTCCCGGGTACCCACCGCCAGAAACACCTTCTCCGGCCAGTGTCGCAAAGCGCGGCTGCGCCGCAAGATGCTGCCTTTGGAAGCAAACAGCGATGGACTCTCCAGAAGCAACCGGCCAAACATTCCAGGTCGCTCGATCGCCGTGTACAGGGAAATCAAGGCACCTAGGGATGACCCTCCCAAGCCGGTGTTTTCCGGCCCACCGGCGATTCGATAGCGCTCGGACACGAAGGGCATCACCTCGCTCACCAGAAAGAGGGGATAGTGTTTGCCTTGCGGAAGCAGAACGCACGGATTGAGCGAGCGATAGGGCAGGTACTCTTTCATGCGATCGTTTTGGGCATGGTCGATCCCGACCACCATGAGAGGGGGAATGATTCCTTGCCGAATGAGCCGTTCAGCCGTCTCCCCTACGTGCCAGTCCACACCGTTAAAGGCGGTAGCGGAGTCGAATAGGTTCTGACCATCGTTGAGGTAGAGTACTGGGTAGCGCCGAGATTGATTCCTTGCCTCTTCGTATCCGGGTGGCAGCCAGACACGAACCATGCGGGTATTCCGGAAAACGTTGCTGAGGAATTTATGTAGGCGGAGACTCCCGGTGACACCAGCTTCCTTGGCAATGGCATTCTCTTCAGGACGCTCGAGCGGTAGGTGAGTGATCTCTTCCATGCTGCCATGCTCTGGTTTCAACCCTGGAGTATCGAGCCTGCCGCCAAATATGACGAAAGTGCCGTAATTAGCAGGATCATCGCCAGCGACGACAGACATAGGATGCACCACGTTGACAATACGAAAGCTTCAATGTAGGTGAGATAAAGAGCGAAGCTTAGACCAGCCAGGGATGCAAGCAATAAGAGAATCGGCGTCGCCGGCCGCGTCCGGCACCGAGTCGCAAGCCCGAGCAAGCTTGCGTAGCCCACAATCCCGATCAGGGCGTCCGGCACGCCTAGCACCGTCGAATACGTGCTGCGGTTCACGATATCGCAGTTGAAATTCTCCCCAAGGTCACAATACGAGGTCTTCGACGATCCGTAGTGATGATAAAGAGAGATGGAGGATACTGCAATTCCAGCGGCAGCACAGACCGCTATGAGGACGAAAACGGTCTTGGCCCGGCTTGTCATGGCAAAGGGCATCCAGTTTCCTGACCGAGAAACTCCAGCGAGTGGGCGCCCTCCACTCTCGATCCATCGGCGAAAACCCAGGTCGGATAGTGTTTGACGTTGGCATCGGTGCAGACCTGCGCCGCTGCGTGCGAGCCCTTGATCCCGCATTCGATATACGGTGCGTACCTAAAGGAGGAGCCAAACATTTCCTTCTGGTCGGCACAATGCGGACACCAGAAAGCGCCGTACATTTTGGCGCCTCTGGCCGACAGGCATTGGGCGAATGCGTTCAGCCGGCTGGTTTGTTTCTGGTGGACGAAAAAATACAAACCAGCGGCTGCCACGGCAACCAGCAAAGCGATCGCGACCTTTTTTATCCACGGGTTGGGTTGGCCTTGTTGCGCCCGTTCCTGCTGCCGTCTTCTTCTCTCTTGCGACATTCGATAGGCCTGTTAAATTTCTTATACCACGACATCGATCGCCCCTGGCAGAACGTCCAGCGTCTTACAGTGCAGAGAGAGAACTTCCCCGTCCACCATAGTATCTACGGCAGCATCAAGATAGAAATCGATCCGATGGGCGGAACATCGTTCCGCCAGCGGATGACGAATATGGCTTCCGTCGTAGAGCGTCGGTAAATTGCGGATCAGACCGAATCTACCGATCGGTCCCCAGCGTACATATTCGATTAAGCCATCGTTTACTTCCGCTTTGGGAGCAATCATCATCGTGCCCCCGGTAAACTTGCTGTTGTTGAAGGTGAGGAACAAGCAGGGACGGCGATCGATTTCAGCGTGGCCATCCACGCGCAAAGGAAATGGGCGTCGCCGCAAGCGAAGCAACGAGATGAAGATCGACAACTGGTACCCGAATTCGCCCCAACTACGGAATCGTCGAGCCCGCAAGGCAGCAACGTCGGCGGCAAATCCCATGGAAAGCAGGTTGATGTAGTAGATGGCCCCCGCAGCGTGCTGCATACGTAACACGTCACAAGGCTGCGATCGGCGGGCCAGCAATGCCTCCATCGCGTGCTCTACCCCGCGCTCGGTAAACTCCCGCAGAAAGGAATTACCCGTGCCGAGCGGAAGAAACGCAAGCATAGGGCGTTGCCGGGAATCGTCCTGGGGGAAAAGTCCGTTCACGATTTCGTAGGAAGTGCCGTCGCCGCCGACGGCGATGAACTTGCGATACCCTCGCGCCGAAGCCTGGCGAACGATCTGGGAGGCATGGCCGGGGCCCTGAGTTTCCACGATTTCCAGAGCGATTCCGCCGCTGCGCAAGCGATCGAGGGCGGGAGCAATCAGCTTGCGGCAGCGTCCGCCACCGGCGGCGGGGTTGATCACGGCTAAAAACGTATCGCTCACAATTCTTTCACCGCCGCGCGATCCAGCGATCGCTGAATCTCCTCGGCGAGGAGCGTGCGCTTGATCTTCAGAGAAGCTGTCCGTGGAAAATCTCGGCTCCACAGAACATATCCCCTCACCCGCTTAAAATCGGGCAAACGGCGGTTTCGGGCTACGATCTCGTCTTCGAGAGCCCGGGTAAACTCCTGGTTCTCGACTAGGCGCAGGACAAGCACTAGCAGCTCTTCTCCGAGCGACATCCTGGGCCACAGGTAGTTCGACGCAAAGATACAATATTCTTTGACCGGCAGGCCATCAAAGACGGTTTCGATATCCTCGGGATAAATGTTCTTGCCACCCTCGGTGACAATCATGTTCTTCTTGCGCCCAAACAGTTGCAGGTGTCCGCTCCCATCCAAGCGCCCCAGATCTCCCGTTAGGAGCCAGCCATCGACAATGGTTTCGGCCGTCAATTCCGGCGCATCCAGATAGCGGGCCATAATCGTCTTGCTCCTCGCTGCCACTTCCCCAATCCCCTCGGCGTCGGGATTCAGGATGCGAAGTTCGACCCCCGGCAGGGGCTTGCCGACCGTGTCGGCACGGAATGGTTTCAAATCGTTCAGCGTGAGCGCGGTTCCGGCCTCGGTAAGCCCATAACCGTTGGTGACGGGAATACCGAGATCGTAGAAAAACTGCAAGGTCGAAGGCTCCACAAAAGCCCCGCCAGTAATCAGTGTCGATAATTCCCCTCCAAACGCCCGGTGGACCTGGGGTAGTAGCCTGCGGCTCACCTTCACATGCGGGCGCCGTCTGGTCAGCAGTTTGTTCAGCGCGATCATGCGCTTGAGCAAAGCAGACCGTAGCGGTGAGAGCTCGGCGAACTTGGCACGCAGTCCCCGTTCGAGGTTCTTCAAGACGAGGGGGACGAGGCTCACGTGCGTAATCCTGAATTTTACGAATGCATCCCGAACCAGTTCCGGGCGTAGCGTGCGCAGGTGTACCACGCAAGCTCCGCACACAAATGGACCGATGAATCCGACCATAAAATCAATGGCGTGATTCGTGGGTAGGATGCTCAGGTAACGTACTCCGGGCCAAAACGGATACCAGGCGGTGAGCGACTTGCACTGCTCGAGATAATTCCCGTGCGTCAGCACGCAACCCTTGGGACATCCTCCGGTTCCTGAGGAATAAACGATGCAAGCGGTATCTTCCCGCTGTCGCGGGATGAATACAGGATCTCCGTTTTGGCGGAATTCCTCCCAGCGGAGTGCCCCCGCGAGATCGGCTCCCAAGGGCGCTTCCGTCACGAGCACGGTCCCGAGTTCGTGGTTCTGGTACTCGGCAGTTTCACGAAGCGCGCGCCATAGGTGGTACTCGGTGACCAGGACTTTTGCCCGGCTATGGGCCAGTAGTTCGAAGTGCTCAGCTGCGGTCAACTTGCAATCGAGCGGGACCACGACGCCGCCACCATGAAAGACGGCATAGGCGGAGATCAGCCACTTCGACTGATTACTCATGATGATGGCGGCTCGATCCCCCGCATGAAAATCGGCATCCGCGAGAGCCCGCGCCAGAGGTAATGCCATTTCTTTGAAATCGGAATAGGTGAGACGTGTCTTTTCCCGGCCTCGGTCTGATTCAATCAAGCAGGTTTCGTTCGGCCAGCGGTCCAAGGCGTCCCGCAAGGCGGCGCCGAGAGAACTGTACTGATCTAGATCCAGCATGGGAAGCTTATCCACGACGGCCATCGAGGGACGAAAAATCCGGGCAGTGTGGTCTGTTGCCGTGGTTTCAGCAAGAACTGCGTTTCTCCGTGTCTCCGACGCTCTGGTCCACTTGCATTCTCACAACCGCGCTCGGATTCTATTCGCCAGAGTCCGAAAGTCCGAGACCCCCTGCAATTCGTAATCCGGTAGCTCAATATGAAAATGGTTCTCTAACTTGGTTAGCAGATCGAGTGTTTGCAGGCTATCAATCCCGAGCGTTTTGAAGAAATCGTCGTCCGGGCCAAGCTTCTCCCGCGGAACTTTGAAGTGGACAGCGGCCAGATTCAAGATTTCTTCCAGTGTTCGATCAGGGCTTTTCATAAGTACGACGTCGTCGCCGCAAATTTCCTGTTTCGGAGAGGAATGAAGCACCTCTCTTGGCGCCGACTCATTCATGACAAGTACGGTTGCGCATCTACGCGATCGACGAACTGGCGCAAACCTGCTTCCACGGCCGGCCGGCTGAAGAGTTCACAGAAAATGTCGATTTCCCTCTGCAACTCTTCGTAAGGAATCGGCTTGATGAACCGCTTAGCCATGGCTGCCGTGTAAGGGTCGAATTTTCTCAGCTGCACCGCAGTGGCTCGAGCCGCCCTGAGCGCCTCGCCCTCTGCGACGACCTGACTGATGAGTCCCGCTTGCTGGACCTTGGCGGCGCCCAAACTTCGCCCGGTCAGCAGGAGATCGCGGATGATGGCATTTCCCAGATCTCGCTTCAACCGCGGGATTCCACCCCATCCCGGGATCAACCCCAGGCGCAATTCGGGAAAGCAGAAACGCGCAGTCTTGTCGGCAATGATCAAATCGCAGCCCAGGGCAAGTTCGAACCCGCCCCCGAACACTACGCCGTGCACCGCTGCGATCGTCGTCAGCGGCGCAGCATCAATCGCATTGATCACCCGATGAGCGCGCTCGACCCGGGCACGCACGCCCTTGAGAAATGCGTCGCGCTCCGACGTCTGCAGGAGGTGATAAAGTTCACGCAAATCCGCGCCCGCGCTGAACCCCGCCCGCAGCGAGCTGAAAATGATCAAGGCGTGTGCCTCACGCCCAAGCTTGGCCAGCGAATCGACAAACCGATCGGCTTCTTCGAGCGCGATCGAACCAAGCTCGTTGCAAGGCTCTCGATGTAGCGCCAGTTCGACGGTACCATCCTTCACCGCCCAGGAGAGCGCTTGTCCTTGGAATTCATTCATCCGATTTCCAACGCACCGGCGGCTTCAACCAGACTTGGCCGCCTGCTTCATCGCATACATGCCGTCGATCTCATTTTTCAGCTGGGCAGTAATCACGTCCCGCTTCAGCTTTCCATTCGTCGTCATCAGCCCACTCTCGATCGAGAATGGCTCCTTACAGATGTGGAACGCCCGAATCTGCTTATAATGTGGCAGGCTGGGATTCAAGCCATCAAGCGCAGATTGTACCTGTGCTCCTTGGACCGGCCCGGTCACCAGAACCGACAGATAGGCACGACCGGTCCCCACCAAAACCACCTGCTGCGCTCCCGGCAGGTTCCGCACCAGGAGGTCTTCAAGCGGTTCCGGTGCGACATTGTGCCCCGAGCTCAGAATGATCAGATTCTTGATTCGGCCGACAATCTTCCAGTTTCCCGCCTCATTCACCTCGCCTTGATCTCCGGTATGAAACCATCCCCCGCGAAGGGCCTGGGCAGTCTCTTGCGGGCGACGCCAATACCCGGCAAACACATTGGGTCCGCGCACCAGAATTTCACCATTTTCCCCGAGCTTCATCTCAATGCCCTCGATGGCTGGGCCCACGCGGCCCGGCTCAACGTGCCGGGGATCATCCATGGTGCAGATCGCCGTAGTTTCCGTCAGACCATACACCTGCAATACGGGGATGCCCAGCATCATAAAGTAGAGTTGCGTTTCTCGATGGAGCGGAGCCGAGCCGCAAATCAGGGCCTTTAAGTTCGTACCGATCATCTTCTTGCGAATGACGGGAAAAACCAGGGCTTTCGCGAAGGCCAGCCAGATTGCATCCCCAAAACGGCCTGGGGTTTCCTGGGTTTGCATCCAGGCAGCTTGGGCACGTCGATAGATGCTGAGTTGAAGTCCGCCGGTCTTGTCCAGCTGTTCGTCGACGGCCCTCCGCATCCGCTCGAGGAGCGCAGGAACATTTACGAAATAATCAGGTGCCAGGCTCCGGATCTCGACCGCTAGTTTGGACAGATCCGTGTTCAACATCAACAAGCTGCGACGCAGCAAGCTGGTCAGCAGAGTCACCCAAGCCGCCGCAAAACACATGGGTGCATACTGATACACCCGATCCTGGCCCGGACGGTGGTTCATTAGGAGATCAAGACGATCCGACGTGCGACGGAGAATATGCCCGACATTACCTGCGGTGAGCACGGCGCCCTTGGCTTCCCCCGAAGTTCCCGACGTGTAGAGGATGGCTACGGGGTCGGTTTCGCCGAGAACGGGTTTAGCCAGATCGTCACTTGCCGGGGTGGCAAAAATCTCCTCGAAGAGGTAGTGCGGCGGGATCTCCGGCCAAGCCTCAAGAATGCCATCCCGCAAAGCAGCATTTTCGGAGCACACGAGCGATGGCGAGCAATCCTTCATCATGGTCACCAGCTCAGCCGGTGCCTGGCGCGCGTAGAGCGGCACCACAATCAGTCCTTCCGAGATAATGGCGAGGTCCATCGCGACCCAGTGAATGCTGTTCCCCCCGAGCAAGGCGCAACGGTCGCCACGGTTGAGCTTCTTGCTACGAAGGAAGGTTCTTACCTGGGCAATCAAGGCAAGAAGGTTGCGCCCGGTTGCGTGGATCGTTCCCTCTCGCAGCTCTTGGAGGACAACCGTGTCTCCCGCCGCCTCCAACTGTTCGCTAATGGCATCGAGAAAATTCAATGTTCTCTGATCCAGGATCCTATCGCCAGAATGCAGTAATTCCGCCGTCAACGATCATAGAATGGCCGGTTACGTACGAAGCAGCATCGGAGCAAAGCCACAGGGCGACCTCTGCAGCCTCCTCGGGCTCGCCCATACGGCCTCGAGCGGTCATGCCCGCATACCGAGCCTCAACCTTCTTCAGTGCCTCCCGGTCGCCACCCGCCGCCCGCTCCATCGCCGCTTGCAGCATCGGCGTCCGAATCGGTCCCGCCACCAGAGCATTGACCCGAATCCCACTCTTTGCGTACTCCAAGGCCGCCGATTTCGAGAGTGCGATCACCCCGGCCTTCGTAGCCGCGTAAAATGACGCGTGTTGGCAGCCGCCCAACCCATTGCACGAAGAGGAGTTCACGATCACGCCGCCTTGCGGCTGTTGCGCCAGCATGCGTCGAATCTCGTACTTCATGCCCAGCCAAACGCCTTTCAGATTGACCCCGACCGTCTGGTCAAAATCCTCTTCGGTAAGGTCCGCCGTCGGAGCCAGGGGCTCCTCGACTCGGGCGGCATTGTTAAAGGCGAAGTCGAGGCGTCCGAAGGCTTTTACGGTTTCGGCAACCAGCCGTTCCACTTCATCGGCGCGTGAGACATCGGTTCGGACAAAGAGCGCCTTGCCCCCTCGTTTCTCAATCTCTCCGACCACTTCCCTTCCTCGTTCAGCCCGGCGCGCTGCCACCACGACCTTCGCCCCATCACGCGCGAAAGCCAGAGCCGCCGCACGGCCGATACCCGAGGTCCCGCCCGTGACCAGCGCCACCTTATCTTGGAAACGTGACATGTTTGATACCCGAGTGCGCCGTAATCAGTTATAGGCCTCGACCAGGTTCCGCAGACCAGGGCTGAGCGGAGGCAAATAGTCCTCCCAGCTCCATTCGCCTTTGCGGGTGGGAAATTCGGGATAGCGCCGTTCGACTTCCTCTTCGAAGTGCACCCCCATGCGTGCCATTAGTTTCAAGTTTCGCACCACGGTACGGGCAATTCCATCCGCAATCCTCTCTCCCTCGGCCGCCAGCGTCTCAAAAGCGGCGAGAAGTTTCTCCTCAAGATCAGCGTCGTCCACGGTCATCAGCAGGTCTTCGTTTCCACGTTCTCGCATCAAATTTCGGATGCGCTCGTCCATCGTGATGCCTGCCGAGGGCACTAGGCCGGGCATCGAAGTTACAATGCCGTGATAGCGCGAAGAAGCCATCATATGACAGCAGCGCAACACGCTCACCAGCTCGTAGATGTTGTATTCCTCGGAGGTCAACACCGGGACCGCACCCAGCTTCTCGGAAATCCGTTGGCAGGGCCGGGTGTCCAATCGCTCCGTGGCCACGAGGATCACGAATACCTTGTGCCGTTTCCGGAAATGATCGACCGCGTTGGCGATCGCCGTTAAGTACCAATCGTACGCCCGCTCCGCCTCCGGACCCGAGTTATGAAAATACACGGAACGATAATGGCTGTTCTGATAAGCCCCCGCCACGCTGTGGGCGACGAACTTCGCGACCGATGCCTTGACCGGCCACTCGAAAGGATTGATCGGACAAATCGCCAGCACCGGAAGCCTTTGATCCCAGCCAACCTTCGCCAGCGTCTGCTGGCCGAACTCTGCCGGAAGCGGTTCAAACGTCCAGGCGGTGTCGGTGCCTAATTCAGTAGGCACACCCAACTCCCTGAGCACCGTTCGCGATTCCTCATTGCGCGTGATGATCAGAGAATTCTTGCAGAATCGCGCGCACATCTTTCGGATCGGCGAATCCATGTATCCCGCCTCAGCCCCGTAGCCGACCGACAATTTGTTCTCCGCGGCGGCGATGCCGAGCGAACCGATCATCATGGTGGTCAGTGCATTGGCAAACTTGCTTTTGAACATCGAGCCTTCGCAAGCCACGACTCCATGATGCCGCGGCACCTCCTCCGCCAAAAACGGGGGGAAGATGTCAGGCAAATGCACCTGCCGCGTGCCCTCGAAATAGCCTTGGGAGAAGGCGAAATTCTGGGTCATGACGGTGAAATCCACGCGGTCCGACCCGAGAATATGGCGGATTTGCCGCAGCATCTCCTTCACGCGCACATCCGACCCCATATTGCGGGTGCCGTTGTAGCCTGCAAACAACAGTTTCAACCGCTCTCCCGGACGCCATGGCTGACCCTTCCCCAGCATCCAGGCAAGCTTGGATCTTTCAATCGAAGCGCTTACCCAAGCCTCCAGCACGAAGTCCATCATGCCGCCGAACCTCCGACCTTTGCCGGCCAGTCCTGATAGCGATAGGTGAAATTGTTTTCCCGGCTGAATCGCAGCAAGGGATAACTGTAGCGGGAAAACGGTACGGGCTTGCGCCCCAGTTCGCGGGTCACTCGCTGGTTGTCGAAGACCGTGTTCCAGACCAGATAAGGGAGAAACACTTTCATCAGCGATGCACCCGCGGCCATCTTGCTGCGAGAATTTGCCAGAAGGTTCACCGTGCTCGAGAATGGTCGCTCCAGGATCGGCAGGAAAATGGGCCGGCGCTTCGGTTGAGCGTCCGCGAGCGCGCTGGTCAACGCCCGGAAGCTCTCGGAATCTTTTCCGGACGAAAGATGATACGTGTCGTACTCGGGGCGGTCCTTCTGATGCAGGGTGGCAATGGCATCGGCCACGAAATCCACGTTCACGATATCGAGCTTGTCGCTGCGTCGAAAGGGCAAGACGGGCAAGCCAGCGAGGAAGACAAAGGTTTTCACCATCTCGAACTGATTCGTTTCCGGACGCCGGCTGTCCCCCAGCACGATGCTAGGGCGGAAGATGGTAATCGGCACTTCCGGCAAAAGCTGCCGGATCATGTGCTCCGAAAACTTCTTGGTGCGCGCATAAGGGTCATAATCGGATCGATTCCAGTCGATGGATTGATCCTCCGCCACAACCTCGTCCTGCCGCTTCCCGGCGACTGCAACCGTGCTGACGTGGCTGAATCGCCGCAGGCCGTGATAGTGATGCACCCGCATGGCAAGTTGCAGCACCTCTAACGTGCCGCGCAGGTTCACGTTCAGGCAGCTTTTTTCCGATTTACGGTTCAGCGAGGCGGCGCAGTGGATCACCGAGTCGGTGGTGTGAACCAGGCGATCGTGATCATCCCGAGCCAAACCGAACTGTGGGCTGGTCAGATCCCCGCGAAAAATCCGTACCCGGGTCTGCAAGTGCTCATAAAAGCGGGGGAAGCCGAGATGAAGCTGCCAGGCGTGCCACAGCCTTTCCTCCGCTTCCCGTGGGTCACGCGCTCGAACCAGCACATTCAGGGATGCTCCCTGCGCTTCGAGCAGATTAGCAGCGACATGCGCGCCGATGTATCCGGTCGACCCGGTCAAGAATATCGCCACGTTCCCCCATTGGTGCCGGTCTTCACTGCCCCGCCATTGCTCCCGGCAAAGGTAAGTTGAACGCTGCGTCGAGGACGCGCTTCGAGCGGCCGGCCTTCGATCAACGGGTACGTCCAGCGACGTAATGCCGGGATGTGCACGTTAATCCAATAGTCCCACCAGTCGATGGAGCGCGAATCATAGCTGAAGGTGGCACGTTCCTCCCGCACCAGCGCCTGCGACAGTCGTTCGACATTTTCCGCGACGAAATCATGCTCATTCAGCAAAATGAAAGGTTCAAACAGCTCGATCAACTTTTCCACTTTCTCGAGACTGCGCTCCGCCTTGGTGAAAGGAGTTTTCTTCAATGGAAGCGCCGACATGATTCGCTGAATCGACTGGATGATTGCCTTCTGTGCCGGAGCCGACATGCGCAAGTACCGCTCTTTGGAGACTGGAATCGCGTCGAAGCGCAAACGCAGCCAGGCTTCCAGGCCTTCCTGAGCGCGGTAATGTTTGCGGTGGGCGAGCGAGGTAAGCTCAATCGACCGCCCCATGTCACACGGGTTGGTCACCGAAGTGGCCAGCTGATAGACCGACTCATGCCGGCGTTCGAGGATGGCTGCCGCGATCAACGTCATGCCCCGGCAAACTGTATCCACGGGAATCACATCCAGCCGCTTGCGCTGATTGCTGGGGAGTTGCCGGAAGTAAGTTCCTAAAAGATAGGAGAGCGAAGCGGACGTATTGATCCCCTCGTTCCACCCGAGGAAAGGCCGGCTGAGTGAAGTTTCGACGATCGCTGGCCGGACGATGGCGATAGGCAGGCTGGCACCGTACTTTGCAATCAGAGATTCGGCCAAGCTCTTGGTGAAGGTGTAGGTATTGGGCCAACCGAGTTCCAGGGCACGTCTCGTGCCCGCCTCGGTCAGGAAATTGCGCAGCCAACGCAGGCGGTTCTTGCGGATCTGATTTTCGAGCGCGGCGCCGTGCAGACCCTTGGCGGCATGCTCTTTCTTAAACGCCTGTTGGCGAAGCTGCTCGGTGATTTCCGGGCTGTCGGCTCGCTCCCTGGCCTTCTCGATCAGCTGACGGAGGGCGAACCACTCGCGCTCAGCATCAAAGCCGGCAACTGCGGCGGGCGTGTAATTCGCGCGGAGTTTTTCGGTCACCCGCCCGTCGCGCGCTCCCGCCACGTAGCAGGTAGAAAGGTGCAGCAGCGCGGCATGGTTAGACTGGCGCACGAATTCGACGAGGTTCACGGCGGAATTCACGTTCGCCTCGAGCGCATCCCGCAGATCGGGGTTGAAGTCGGTCAGTCCTGAACTGTTGATGATGAGGTCTAAATTAGTCCCAAGAGCTCGGCGAAGGCTGAGGGATAACCCCAACCCCGGCTGGGAAACGTCCCCTTCGAGGACTTCGACGCGCGAGGCCAGAAATCTCCCCAGTCTCGCTCCGTAACGCGCAAACAGGGGATCAAAGGCTGGCGAATCCTCCACCAGCTTCTCGAACCGACGCTCGGCCGAGTTCGATTTTTGGGCGCGGATGAGGAGGTAAATGCGTGCCACTTCCGGCAGATCCAGGAGTGCATTGACCAACCAGACTTTGCCGATGAAACCGGTCACGCCGATCAGCATGATCTGTTTGCCGCGCATGGCCGACCGAACCGATAGCGGTTGGGACTGGCGAGGGCCGTCGAAATGAACGACACGCCGCTCGGGAGCTGCGACTTGCCGCTGGGCGGGAGTAACCGCCGTATGGAGCACGTCCAGATTCTTCAAGCCAAGATCACGAGCCAGCTGTTCCGGACCGCGAGCTCCATCCGGTCCCGTGCCCGTAATGCGCGCCAGGGCTCCTCGCGGACGGATCACGGGATCAAGAAGCCGACCAGTCGCGATCCCGTCCCGAAATTCCAGACGATTCGCGATTACCCACTTGGCACCCAGGTGGCGCGCCAGCGGACGCATCACGTGGTCTAACCCCTGACTCACCAGCACGACCTCGCCTCCGGAAGCAATCCTCGCCTTCAGTTCACGCACGCCTTCCGGCTTGAGCTCAGGGCGCAGTTTGTAATGAAAGTACTCTTCGCCGAGCAGCTCGAGACGATCGTGACTGACTCCTCGTAATACGCTGTACACCACGCGGGTGGCGAAAACACGGTGCGCGGCATAGAGGAACGGGCGCAGCAAAGCCATGAGCAGGACCATGCCCCGTTTCATCCAGCGGCTGGTGAATGTCTGCAGGTTCCAAGTGAAGAAAGCAATCGGACGAACCGTGGTCAGTTCGAGCAGGCTGCCCTCAACGCGCCAGTAAAGGCGTGGGTCCGAGATATTGCCGACGAGTTTGGGATCGTGCTCTGTCAAATTCCGTTGCGTCTCGGGACTGGATGACCACCCAGAACGCGAGTGACAATGAGACCATCTATTGTAAACAATCGAGATCAAAACGACGAAGAGGAAGACATCCGCTTCGTCCTGCTCGCCATCATTCGGCCCTCTCGAGCCAAGGAGAGCAGCCCAACGGAGCCGAATCGCCGGAAGATCTCCTTGCCGTGCACTTGCGATCGTGGGAACGGCAATGCCCCATTAGAATCCGAGACGTCATGAGACGTGATCTGCGGAGCTTCCGCGGCCGCTGACACTGTCCCATGCAAGCCGATGATTCTGCGCAGGCCCGTTGTCGCGTGTGACAGGATGAGTGACGAGCGTCCGAGCAAGCGCTCATGGGCGGATAGATAATACACCTTCACGGAGGACGGGAATCAATACCTTGATCCAGCGCAGGAGGGTCTTCTCAGATTGAGTCACTGCGGCCGAAAGGATAAGCGCTCGTGTGAGCTATGACTGCGTCTGTCAAGCCGCCCGCAGAATTCGCTCACAGAGCCTGCGCGCCGGCCCGGTCACGCATGCATGTTGAATCTGTTGAGGGGTAATCACTCCACCCTGGATACCTTGTCGTAGGGCCTCGACCAGATCGCGAATCGTGCGCTGAGGACAGGTGAACTTGAAGCCCCGGCCCATCCCCAGATCGCTTTCGGGAAGGTCCGCATAATGGAGCACGAGAATGTCGGGAATCTGGCTGTTGCGGCGAAAGTGCCCGGTCATGTGCAGCCGGGAGGAATTTAGCTCCGAGAACCCACAAAGGCTCAGGGCGGTCAGATGACTGTAGACGCCCTCAATTTCCTGCCTCCGGTTCCTGGACCAGAGCGACCAAACCACCAGATCCGGCTGTTGGGCGCGCGGAAACTGCGCCAGACGGTAGATGCCGCGGTGCTCTCGCACCCAGTTTCCAACGTGCACATGATCGGTGTGCGTATTCTCGCGAAATCCAGCAGCCTTGGCCTGAGTGGCGGTGAAGAAGCCCTGCTGCCTCTCGGCGATCCGGTATAGTCTTCGGGAAGCTTCTCGATGCGATCGCGCCATGGCTTATAACACAATCCGACAATTTCCGTGAGTGTTCGTGCAAAAGCAGCTACGAGCGTAGCACTCGGAGTGCAACCTGTCGCGCTCGGTTATTGCCAATACCTCTGCCATACCCCATTGCGTGAATTGCTGACGGTAAACGTTCCGTCCGTCATTGCTGTCACCTTGATAGAGTGGCCGTCCGCCTTCTCGTCCAGGTTGGCAATGAAATCGTCCTTCACGTTGTGTTCCCGGTCCGTGTCCGCGGCGTAGTGCAACTGCCAGAAACCAGAGAGACCGGGCGAGTCGTGGACAATCTGCCATGCTTCTGGACTGCCTCCCTTGTGTGCCCCGTTGTTCAGGATCGCGACACGCGGGTGGAGCGCCCAGACGAGAGCTTTGGGATTATCCGCGGCCATTCCGTGGTGGGTCGTCAAGTAAAGATCGACCTGCCCAATCAGATTATTCGGGCAAACCAGTTCCAACTCCTTCTTCTTGGTCAAATCGCCGAGATCGAGAAAACGGAATTTGCCAAAGGTGACCAGGATGCCGACAGACTGCGCGTTTTCGCTCGCATCGGCTTGCGGTTTCGCTTCGGAATCACAGTAGGGATTTGCCTCGCCGACTCCCGGCAAGGGAGCCGTGATGTGCTCACCGGCTGCGGTCAGCACCTGGAGTTTCATCCCATTGAGAGGCAACCCTTGATTCGGTTCCAACCGGATGCGTTTGGCGTGTTCAACGGCCTTCTCGTAGGCGGCATACTGGGCTCGCGTCTGGTCGGTATCCTCTGCATTGGGACCATGATCCACAAAGATGTCCACCGGCATGCGCCCAAGAAGATCGGCCACTCCGCCCACGTGATCGCTGTGATAGTGCGTGATCAGGATGTAGTTGATCCGAGTGAGGCGAGCATCGTGGGCCGCAGTCTCAATGCGCGCAGCGTCGCGGTCTCCCGCCCATCCGGTATCAATCAAAACCGATTCGCCCAGCGGACTGACAATCAGGGTCGCCTGACCTCCCTCGACGTCGATAAAATAGATCTCGAGCAACTTCGACAACCGAGCTGCCGCTTTGGTCGGAACCAGAAATCCAGCGATGCCCAAGAGGAGGATCGAAATCGCCCCACGCAGGAACCGTTTCTCCGTTTTCTCCTGAGTCGCCGATAGAGAAGTTCTCTCTGTAGCCGCCATTCGGTCGGTCTTCATACGCTATCACTCTGCAATCCTGATCCTCTCGGCTGACTCCCCGGACTCAGCTATGTCAAATGGTGCCTGCACCATTGACCGGCTGTTGCCACTTGAGATAACATCGTTGCGCTGCAAGGAACCCCGGGGGATGGCAAACTCAACTCCGCGCATTGGTGTAGTGCTCTTCCAGCTCGGAGGACCGGAGACGCTGGAAGCGGTTGAGCCTTTCCTCTTTAATCTTTTCTCTGATCCTGACATTATCGATTTTCCTGGCGCGCGCCTGGGCCGAAAAGCTCTGGCCAAAATCATTTCCGGCACACGGGCGCGAAAAGTCCGGCATCATTATGACGCGATCGGAGGCGGCTCGCCTATACGCCGCTTCACAGAACAGCAAGCGCGTTCCCTACAGCTCAAGCTGGCCGACCGCGGTCTCAATGTGCGGTGCTTCGTGGCGATGCGTTACTGGCACCCGTTTACCAGCGAAGCGGTCGCCCAGGTGAGAGCGGCGGGCTGCACGGAAGTAATTCTATTGCCGCTTTATCCGCAATATTCAAACGCAACCACCGGCAGCAGCCTTAACGAATGGCGGCGCCTTTTCTCCGACAACCTGCCGGTTCACTTGATTCCATCCTT
>JASHSL010000409.1 GCA_030040855.1 Terriglobales bacterium | reverse complement strand
AAGGATGGACATCTCTCGCGCTATACCTTCCCTTTTCTCCGGGACGCGTGCCCTTGCGCGTTGTGCGATGAGGAACGGAGCAAGACGCGGCGCCAGCCGGGCGAGCCGCCCAAGCCGGCTCCTGGCGCTTTACCCATGTTTAAGCCGGCCGCCAAGCCGATGTCCGCCGAGGGCGTAGGGAAATACGCCATCAAGTTTCACTGGAATGATGGCCACGAGCTGGGGATTTACTCGTGGCAGTTCTTGCGCGACTGGTGCCCGTGCGAGGCATGCAGGACGGCGAGAACGGCAGCGAGGCCGTAGATTTTTCCCCGACACTGGCTAGGTGTCAGGGTGCATTCGTCCCCAATCAGTAGAACGGTTTTGTGTAGAATTGATTACGCAGCGGAGTCGTCTCCTAACCATTGTCTTTTCTCTGCCAACTGAATCCGCCACAGCGCGAGGCGGTCGAAACCACCGCCGGCCCTATCCTAATTCTTGCCGGAGCGGGCAGCGGCAAGACTCGTGTCATCACCTACCGTATCGCCCATCTCATCGAGAACCTGGGCGTGCGGCCGGAAGCCATCTTGGCCATGACCTTCACCAACAAGGCCGCGGCCGAGATGGTGGCGCGGGTAGACAAGCTGGTGGGAGGCCTGTCGGTCGTGAAACCACTGATTTCGACCTTCCATTCCCTCTGTGTACGCATTCTGCGGAAAGACATTGAGGCGCTTCGGATTCCCTCGGCCACCCCGGGTGCGCCTGCCCTCGGGCTCAGCAAACAGTTCGTCATCTACGATGAAGCCGACCAGCAGCAACTGATCAAGTCGGTGATGCGACGGCTGGGCATGGATGACAAACAGCTGACACCGCGATCCGCTCTTGCGCAGATTTCCTGGGCCAAGAACCATCTGCTGGATCCGCAGGAGGTCTATTTGCAGTCGGCTGATCCCAGGACGGAACAGATAGCGCAGATCTACGCCGAGTACAAGAAAGAGCTGGCGCGCGCAAATGCCCTCGACTTCGACGATCTCCTGCTCGAAGCCTTACGCCTGCTCAAAGCCGTGCCGCGAGTACGGGAGTACTACAATCGCCGCTACGAATATGTTCTGGTGGACGAATATCAGGACACCAACCGTCCACAGTACGAACTCCTGCGGCTGCTGGCGTCGACCCACCACAATGTCTGCGCCGTCGGCGACGAGGATCAGTCGATCTATTCCTGGCGCGGGGCGGAGCTGCGTAACATCCTCGAGTTCGAACAGGATTTTCCGGGGGCGAAGATTGTGCGCCTGGAGCAGAACTATCGATCGACGCAAAACATTCTCTCGGCGGCTTCGGCGGTGGTGTCGAACAACCAAAAACGCAAGGGGAAGAATCTCTGGACCGCGCGTGTGGGTGGCAGCAAAATCGGGTATTACGAGGCATCCGACGGGGAAAATGAGGCGCTTTTCGCCGCCGACGCCATCGCACGTTACCTTCGCGAGGCTACGGAGCAAGGCTTGGAGCCACGCGCCGCCGTGCTGTATCGCATCAACGCGCAGTCCCGGCTGTTTGAAGAGGCCATGCGCCGCTATCAACTGAAGTACACCGTGGTCGGCGGGTTCTCCTTCTATGAACGCTCCGAGATCAAAGACTTCATCTCCTATCTCAAACTGATCCACAACTTGGACGATTCCATCGCCCTCTTGCGAATCATCAACACCCCGTCCCGCGGCATCGGGAAGGCTACCCTGGAAACGCTGGAACGGCTGGCACTCGAGTCCGGCCTCCCCTTGTGGTCCGCCATCGGCGAGGCCATCACCCGCCAGCTCCTACCGCAGCGTGCCTTGGCGGCTCTCGGCAATTTCCAGGAATTGATCGAGGACGCACGCGCCATGCTCGCCGGAAGCTATCTGGAGCGTCTGGGCGAAACTGCGCGTAATCCTGAGCTTGCTGCCGCCGTTCCCGCGGACTCTGAGGACCAGGGGATCGCGTTTGACCCGGCCACTCTGGGAGAACTGGAGAGGAAGGGATCGGCGGCGGGAGGCCTCGAAGGTACTCTGCCGCCGGAAGGGATCACCGAGCCCTTCCGCACCCCTGGAGGCCCTGCCAGCACTGCCGAAATTCTGAAATTCCTGTTTGATCGCACGGGCTACGTGAAGCAGCTCGAAATGGAAGACACTCCCGAAGCCAGTTCGCGAATCGAGAACCTGCGCGAGTTGGTCAACGCCGCCATGGACTCACGCGACCGCGGCGAAACTCTCGACCAGTTCCTGGATCACGCCGCCTTAGTGAGCGACGCGGATGCGTATGATGAACGAGCCCAAGTGACCCTCATGACGCTACATGCGGCCAAGGGTCTGGAATTTCCCCTGGTGTTTCTCTGCGGACTCGAAGAAGGGCTCTTTCCCCATTCCCGCACCTTCCTCGAACCCGATGCCATCGAAGAAGAGCGGCGCCTGTGCTACGTTGGCATGACGCGCGCCATGGATACACTGATCTTGAGCCGTGCCCTATACCGCCGCCGCTATGGCACCGACCTTCCCGATGTGGCGGTCCCCTCGCGCTTTCTCGAGGAGATACCACGGGAGCTGATGGAAGAGCTCGGGGTGCGCCGAGCGCCCTGGACCGCTTTCGCAGCCGGGCCGGGGCGGCGATTCGAGCAAACCGACGCCGATCGAACCGGCTATGCGTATGAGGACGAGGATCAGAGCGCGACCTCGACCGCCCGACGCCCGGGGGGCCGCCCGTCGCGGCAATCAGTTTCGCTTCGCAGTTACAACTCCGCCGAAGCCATTGCCGAGTTCTTTGCTTCCCGGGGCAAGAAGTTCAACCCTTCCAAGTTGCCCCTCGAGCAGCCCAAGGTTG
>JASHSL010000408.1 GCA_030040855.1 Terriglobales bacterium | reverse complement strand
GGTCATGGTTCCTCCAAACGGACGCCAGAATATCATGCCGGTGAAATATCACCGCCCGCACATCAATTCCTTGGCATCGAAGTTATTGCTGCACCGGCTCATCGAGCCGGGTGTGGCAGGGTGGCGAAGAAGGGTCAAGGGGGAAAGCGAGGAAGCGGATGTCACCGCGGCGGGAGGACTCGTCAAGAAGCAGCGCGCTCAATTCTTCCTCTTCTCTGGTCAGTGCGGAACCGCAGCAGCGCCGCGATATTGCCGGCTCGGTCGAATTCCTGATCGTCTTTTACGTAGAACAGTTCCAGGCCCTGGCGGAGGGCCAGCGGAATCAAGGCGTCGGACACGTCTTCCAGCTCTCGTGTCTCTCGACCACAGGCAGGACAGGATCGCACGAGGTGCGCCTCGAGGTGCCGGCAACCGGTGCACTCCACGGCGGCGTGCCGGAAGTTGCTTCCTAATAGAAGGGTTTGCACTTCTCCAAGTTCGAGAGAGCGCAACACGCGGCGAAGACCGGTGACTCCGCGGCTATTGCTTTTGGCCTGGTCGAGAACCTCCCGCACCATCTCGTGACGGCGACGAGCCAGCGACTCGTGCAGAATGCGGCTGGCTTGCTCTCGGATCTGATCATTGCTGAGCTTGGCCACTTCCGTCGAAAAACGTCCAAGCACGCGCCTTCGGACGTAGGGGTGCAGCTGCGCTTCGAACTCGTGCCAACTGGTGTCGTGGCAACCGATGATGAGGCTCTCGAACAATCCGCGCTCCAAGCCATCCTTTACATGTTCGGCCACGTCTTTGAAATGATGCCGCGCTTCATCCTCGATCCGGCGCTGGGTATGTCCGCCGTCGTAGCCCGAAAAGCCGTCGCTGCGCCCCTGTCGGACTGGCGGAGTTCGGAACAATCCCTCACGCTCTTTCAGTTCATCCAGGCGAAGTTCAAAAAAACGGGCCCTTTGGCGATCCACAATCACCGCCCACAAACGGGGCTGCGCCCCGACGAGTTGGGCAAGGGGCTTGAGATGAAACTGCTGGTTGACAAAAAGCTGGGTAGGTGTGAACTGGGGGGGCAAATCGAATTCCCGCCAAAAGTTTCGCTGCCCGCAGGCAAAAACCGCCTTGGCGCGGGCCTGATTGCCGTGCAAACTCTCGGCTAAGGCAAGGATCCGATTCAGGTCGGCTTTCAGGGAGCCGTTCTTTTCGTTCTTTTCCGCCTCCCGTA
This sequence comes from Terriglobales bacterium, assembly GCA_030040855.1. GTDB lineage: Bacteria > Acidobacteriota > Terriglobia > Terriglobales > Acidobacteriaceae > JAFAGX01. The sequence goes on along the minus strand of JASHSL010000408.1, from coordinate 2,934 downwards.
GCGCGTTGCGCACTAATTCCTTAACCAGAATGGCCTCTTCCCGATGCGACTTGTCTTGGGGAGTGCGGGGCTCAAAGTAAAAGGTCACGGCGCGACCCCGGTCGATTTTGAATTCGGCCAACTCACGAATCTCTTCGCGGGTAATCATTACGAGTTCTCCTGAGGTGCTGAAGGCTACTTGGACGCTTGGATCAGGCTGTTTTGGAACTGGTGCGCAAGCGGAGCCGAGCGGCGCAAGTGCTCTCGCGCGCTGCCAACGGAAGCGCGGACGGCGGCGGCGTTGCGGTCTGTAATGATGGCAACTTCCTCCACGGAAAATCCCTCGATGGCGTGCAGCAGGAAAGCCTCGCGATCGGTGCGGCTCGCCCGAGCCAGAGCAAACTGAACCAAGCTTAGCATTTCATCCGAGTATGCGATGTCCTCCGGGGTTGCCACCCGGCGGTCGGCAATTACATTTTCTCCGGTCAGCATCTCATCCGGCTGATGAAACTGTAGCTCCGCTTCGTCGGTCGCACGGACGTTGGGCTTGCGAGCGGATTCCTCGAGATGAACGGAAGAGGCACTCTGGGAAGAGCTTGCAGAAAGGTCCTGAATGACGCGCATCGCCATTCGATAAAGCCAAGGCTCGAGGGCCAGACGTTCGGGCTTCTCCGCTCCATCTTCGAGGGCCCGGGCGATGGCTTCATCGATGACCTCTTCTTTGCTGATTGCGTCCGGAGAGATTTCGTCGGCAGCCTCGCGGAAATACAACTCACGCTCCACAAAGCGCTCCAGCCTGCCCAAATTAGCGTTCACATAGGAGCGAATATCGTCAGAGGATGCCGTGGGTACATGCACCGCCGCCACCGTTTGCTCAAAAGGAACCTGAGGCTCGGGACGGAAGCCAGCCACGCGACGACGCTGCCATTTACGCGAGCTTCGCAGTACCTCCTTATGTTTGCCCAACTGTTGCAGGAGATCGTCCGAGGCTGCTTTCATTGCCGCAGCTGCCGTCGAGGCGGACTTCTGCACCGCCATTTGGCCGGAAGGCAAACGCAAGTTGAGCGAGACGGTGACGCCTTCCCGAGCCGAGTTTTGCTCGATCTGACCCTTCAGGTGCACCAACTCGGGGCGGAACACCTGTAGGCGCTTGCGTAACTTTTCGATGAGGTGTTGAATTTCTTTTTCGACTTCAGGATTTTTGCAGTTCTTGTAGCTGAAGTGAACATTCATGTCAGGCCTCGGATCGCGAGAGCAGATCTCGTGAAGATTTCCGGTTCCTTCTAGCCCAATTCTACACCCAGCCCAAAGCCGTGCAGCGAAATCGAAAGTTCGTAGTTGGGTTCGCCCGATTGGAGGCAACCCCCGCACAGGCAGGAACGCTCTCACTAAGGATGGGACTCGCGGAATGGTTCGCCGGGCTCGCAGGCAATTTTCCATTCTACTCCGCTTCCCTCTACACAAAGCTGGTTGCGCTCGAGGCTTCAGCCTGGCAGGAAATGTCCGGTATCATCCCTGCCGATGCCTGGTTTCAAGTTTTGCTGGTTGATTGTCTCTCTGACGGCTTCTGCTTGGGCGCAAACGACGCTGTCGCAAGAAGTCGTATCCGTTTATCCCGACGCCTCAGGATTCTACTTGGATCTCCACCGGAATCCGGAACTGTCCGCCCGCGAGACCGAAACAGCGGCCAAGCTGGCAGCGCGCCTGCGCCGCCTCGGCTATCAGGTGACAGAGCACGTAGGCGGTACCGGGCTCGTCGCTATTGTGCGGAACGGAAGCGGGCCCACCGTCATGTTGCGCACGGAACTCGATGCGCTTCCCGTGGAAGAAAAGACCGGCCTGCCGTATGCCAGCAAAGCCCGCGTCAAGGACGATGCCGGACATAAGGTTCCCGTCATGCATGCCTGTGCGGCCACGACCTCCATATGGCATCGCTGTTGGGCGCGGCCACCATCATGGCTCACAGCCAAGGGACTGGGCACGGGGTATTGATGCTGGTCGGTCAGCCGGCGGAGGAAACGATCAGGGACGTAGAAAGCATGATCGCGGACGGATTGTTCGAGCGCTTTCCGAAGCCCGATGTCGTAGTAGCGATGCATGTCGGAAATCAGCTTCCGGCTGGAAAAGTGGGGATCACTCCGGGAATTTATGCCAGCAACGCAGATTCTGTCCGGATCATCCTCTAGGGCAGGGGTGGACACGCCGCAGCTCCGCACACCGCGATCGATCCTATCGTGATTGCTGCCCGAACGATTCTTGCCCTGCAGACGATTGCCTCTCGCGAAGTTAAACCGGGAGAGTTGGCGCTGGTCACAGTCAGTTACATTCAGGCGGGCACCAAAAACAACATCATCCCGGATCAAGCAGAGATGGGGCTGACGGTTCGGACCTACGAGGCGGACGTCCGCCAGCAGGTGCTCGCCGCGATCACACGCATGGCCAAGGCGGAGGCGGCAGCAGCTGGCGCTCCCCGTGAACCTGCGATTGAGCGCTAGGAAAGCACCGATGCGGTGTACAACCATCCCGCGTTGGCGGAGCGGCTCAGGGGTCCTCTGGAGTCGGCATTGGGTAAGGATAATGTGGTATTCGGAGAACCCATGACGGCATCGGAGGACTTTTCGAAATTCACTGAGCAGGCATTCCTGGCTTCTATTTCAGTCTCGGTGGAGCGGATCCGGTCAAACTCGCCCAGGCGAAAGCTTCAGGAACCACGCTTCCATCGAATCACTCGCCTCGGTTTGCCCCTGATCTAGAACCAGCCGAACTGGAGTCAGCGATTGGACGCTTGCCACCCCCAGCATTCGTGCTCGTCAGGTTCGCTGGAGCGTCGAGCAGGGATACTCGATCCTGAGGTGGGATGCCTATACGGCGACGGTCACCGATGTCTCGGTTCTGGCCACCGGACGATACAGGGTATCCCGCTCGACGGGCTCACGTCCGGCTTCGCGAATCAAG
>JASHSL010000407.1 GCA_030040855.1 Terriglobales bacterium | reverse complement strand
CGCCTACGCAGCCGACAGCGGCAAAAAAGTATGGTCGATCGAAACCGGATCGGCGATTGAGGCAACTCCCGTCAGCTTCAGCGTGGAGGGAGAGCAGTACGTATTGACCGCAGTGGGATGGGGCTCGGGATCGAGACTCTTCGCTCCCGCCTGGACAATGGCGACTCCGCAGTCTAAGCGCGGTCCGAGCCGGCTGCTGGCGTTCAAGCTAGGCGCAACGACACGCTTTCCTACCCCTCCTGACGTCGTTCCACCCGTGCCCAAACCCCCGCCCCAGACCGCCAGCCAGGAGACGATTCACCGAGGGTCGGTGCTTTACCAAACTTTTGTGTGCGACGGCTGCCATTCTCCCGGAACCGACGGAAGTGGAGCTTGGGTGCTCGACGGTGCGGTTCCCGACCTGCGCTATATGCCTCGAGAGGTTCATCAGCAGTGGTACAGCACCGTCTTAAGCGGCAGCCACTGGGAGCAAGGCATGCCCGGCTTTGCCGATCCTCCTAAGTTCGCCTTTCCTCATCTGCGGATGACGAAACAGGACGCCGAGGCGATTCATGCCTATGTGATTGACCAGTCCTGGAAGGCGTACCGGAGCGATCAAGAGACGGCTCACAATCGCCGGGAGAACTACTAGCACCGGGGCCGGGACAATGGGGCGGCAATTACGTGCTCGAGGCAGATGATCGTCCCGGTCTATCTCGACTTGCTGCCACCAAGCGAAGGGGAGAGCTCGGTGATCATGGGATCCTCTAGCCTTTGTCCGGAGGAATCATGAGTCAAGATAGCTTGATTCCGGTTCCAATGAATGGCAGTTCGCGAAAGGACCTGGTGGAGCGCGGATTTAGCCGTCAGCCGCTCCGAATTGACGTAGACATAGCGCGCACACTGGATGCCTTAGCCCATGCCGCTTGGTCCATTCCCAGAGACAAGTACTATGACGGGGGCGACAGGTATCGTTGCTTAAATCGTCTCCGGGCGGAGATTGTCGAGGGCGGCGTAAAAGTTTGGTCGACGGAGGAGAGCACGCCCTACGTGCAGCTGGCAAAATACAACACGACACTCGGCGGCCAGCAGCGTGAGTACGCTCCACTGCCCCCGGCCCTCGCCGGTTCTATCGGCGTCCGCAAGCTGATTGCATACCACCTTCGCTACCTGCCGCTCTCCGAGGTAGGTACGCGCTATTTGATCAACATGCATGTAATCAGATTCACGGCTACGCCGGGTCGGCCGTGTGATACCAGCCCACCCGGACTACATAAGGACGGGGAGAAGTATATCGCCACGCATCTACTGAGCCGCTGCGGTGCTCAGGGCGGCGAAGTCATCATAACCAACAATGACAAACAGGAAATCGATCGCTTTACCATGCGCGAATCGGGTGAGTGTTACGTTTTCGACGATGATCGCGTCTGGCATATGTTGACGCCGGTGGCCGTCGTCGAAGGCAATCAATACGCTTACCGCGACACGCTGGCGTTCGATATGCTGCCCGAGGGCTGGGAACCTACGAAGTGAGGGAGGGAGGCAAGTACGCAGGCCCTCACCCTTAGCCTCTGCAGACCTATTGTCCCGGGGGGACAAACCCCGCAGCTTGCTTCCCTTGGATATCTGGAAGGCCAAAGGCGGCCTGTGCACGGGACGCGTTCCACTCACCCGGTTAATTCCTTAGGTTGTAGATCAGGCCGTACGGATCTTTGATGTAGCATCTCGGAAACCCCGGCTCATCCTTGACGACCACACAACCGTTTTTTACCAGTCGTGCCTTGGCTTTTTCCACGCTGTCCACGGTTACCTCTAAGACCGGTCCCAAGGGTGGTCCGGGCTCGATGAACAAATTGATGTGCTTGCCATGGAGACCCATCATCTTAGGATTATCGTCTGTAATCTCAAATCCCAGATGCTCGACATAGAAGAGCGCGGCCTTCCGGGGATCCTTCGCTTGAATCAGAATGTCGGTACCGAACTTGTTTGCCATTCATTCGTCCTCTTGTCCTCTTGTTAGGCGCCACCACCTCGCCACAACATCCGGTAGACTAAAACAAAGCTAGCATGAATGAAGCGCGCATCGAAGGTATTCCTATGGAACGATCCCTGGTGAGCAGTCCTCGGGAGTGAGGTGGTCGGCCAGAGCCAAGCGCAGGCCCTCTCGGAATCCCTAAGCCCAAACTGGACGAGCTCCTGCCCTGGGGCACGAACCTTGCCCTCGCGCCTTCTCAGGCCATCTAGCACGGTATAATCGTCCCTCAATCGATGGCCCCACTGTCCGGAACCCGCTTGGGACCCTATGAGATCCTTGCGCCCCTCGGCGCTGGTGGCATGGGAGAGGTGTACCGTGCTCGCGACACGCGCCTCGGTCGTGACGTCGCCATCAAAGCGCTGCCGGATGGTTTTGCCAACGCTCCCGACCGGCTGGCGCGCTTTCAACGGGAAGCACAAATTCTAGCCTCGCTGAACCACTCGAACATCGCAGCCATCCATGGGCTCGAAGAACACAACGACACTCGATACCTAGTGCTCGAATATGTACCGGGCGAAACGCTGGGCGAGAGGATCCGGCGCGGCCCGTTGACCGTGGAGGAGAGTCTTGAGATCTCGAGGCAGATTGCCGAAGCACTCGAAGCTGCGCACGAGAAGGGCGTGGTACACCGCGACTTGAAGCCCGCGAACATCAAGATCACCCCTGATGGCAAAGTGAAAGTACTGGACTTTGGCTTGGCGAAAGAGATGGCGATGGACAGATCGGATGTCCAGGATGCCTTGAACTCACCCACGCTGACGCTGGCTTCTCCAGCTTACACGCGTGCCGGAGTGATCCTGGGCACGGCAGCGTATATGTCGCCGGAGCAAGCGCGCGGCAAGCCGGTGGATAAGCGTGCGGACATCTGGGCATTTGGCTGCATTCTCTACGAAGGTCTCACTGGAAAGATGGCGTTCGGTGGAGAGACCGTGACCGATACGCTGGCCGCGGTGGTGAAAGCCGAGCCGGAATGGGGCGACCTGCCGGCAGCGGCGGGTCCGCGCGTGCGCGAGTTGCTGCGCCGTTGCCTAGAGAAAGACCCGCGCTCGCGGCTGCGGGATATCGGCGATGCCAGGATTTTCATCACCGAGGCGCTGTCTGGGGACCCAGCGGCCGCCGCATCGTCAAGCCCACGCCCGGTGCAGCGACTTTTGCCGATACTGGTTGCCGCGTGTTTAGCCGCGCTGCTGCTGGGAGTCATTGCAGGAATGTGGTGGAGAGGCCGGTCGGAACCGGCTGGAGTCTGGACAGGGGTGTATTTAGGCGGACCGGCACTATCCACGATCCCGCGGCCATCGCCGGACGGACACCTGCTGGCTTTTGTGGCGAAAGACGACGACGACGTGATGCAAGTCTGGGTGATGAACCCGGAGTCGGGCAATCGTGTGATGCTCACGCACCGTCGCGACCTCGGCTTCGCCAGCAACTGTTCGTGGTCCGCTGACGGTACGCGTATTTTCTACGATCGTTATTACGATCAATTCAAAGGTGTTTACAGCGTACCGGCGCTGGGCGGGGACGAACAGATGATCCTGGAGACTGGCGGTATTCCGGAGGCTCTCCCCGACGGGAGTCTTCTGGTTACCGAAATCAACCCGCAGCACGAGCAGCAGCTTTATCGCTACTGGCCGGAAAGCGGGAAGTCCCAGGCGTATCCCGTGATCCTGCCCAATGCCTCTCTTTATGGGTGGGTGACCGTCCGCGCCTTTCCCGATGGCCGCCACGCGATTGTTTTCGGCATTGCAGCGGGAGAACGAACCGAGGCGGCAGGACCGCACTTATATGTCGTCGACCTCGAGACCGGCAGGTTGCATATGCTTGATGCCGATTACGGCGATCTGGTGGCTGGCGGTGGAGTGCCTCCCGCGACGGTGACGCCCAATGGCAAGACGGCGATATTCGGCAGCACCGAGGGTCCTCTCAGCCGGGTGATGAGCGTACCCATCGATGGCCACGCGTCGGCCCAGCAGCTGTTCACTCTGACCGGATACCTGCAATCCCTTGCCATTGGAGCCGATGGCGACATTTATCTCGACCAGGCGGAGCGCCCCATGGAGATCATACGTTTTGCTCCAGAGGGCGGCCGTGTGGAGCGCATCGCGACTGTGACGAAACCAGTGGCAGACTACTTCGCGGCGCTACCCGACGGCCGCGCGGTCTGGGCCGAATATGCGGCTGGGCATAGTCGTCTGATGATCGGCGCCTCGGGGAAAGAGCCCACTTCCTTCATCAGCACGAGCGAGGAAATTTCAGGGCCAATGGCCGCGGTTGGTCGGGATGCCGTCGCATTTCTAATTGGTAAGGCGCACCCCGCCATCGGCATAGCCACGCTGTCCAATGGCCGGATCGTCAGGCGCATTCCTTTCGATAAAGGCCGCATCGAACAGATGGCCTCCTCGCCTGACGGAAAAACACTTTACTGTGCGGCTTCCGGGAGTATTTGGTCTGTGACCGCGGATGGCGAAGTGCGCCGCCAGTGCGCCGGCAACGCTGTGAGCGTCGAACCCGGTGGCCAGAGCCTGCTCGTGGAAGTAAGGGAGTCTCCCAACACAAGGCTGGTTCGCGTTTCGCTGAACGGCGGGCCTGAGCAAGCGATTCCTGTCCTCGGTCCGCTGACGTTGGGCTACACGATCGACAATGAGAGCGTCCGCAACGGGCGCCTGCTGGCGCCGGGGAGCGGACCGACTTGGTATTGGCCGCCCGCCATTTTCGACCTCGCTACCGGGAAATCGGTGCGCATTCCGCTCGAATACCTCAACGACTTCCACCACATGTCCTGGACGCCCGATGGGAAGGTAATGGCCTGCGCGTTAGCTTGGCGCTCCAACATGTGGAAGTTCAGCCGGCGGTCGCGCTGACGCTGACTTCAGCGTCCTTTCGGATTCTGCGTCCTTATCTTTGAGGGAAGCAAACGTCACGTCCAGCAACTCGTGCCGCAGCCGAATGCAGATCGTGTTCAAATCCAGAAACCCACTCAACTGCCGGACTGCCGACCACGCGCCGAGAATTGCTGCGGCCGTGCTTCCTGCTGGCCGGAGGTTATAACGGCCCACACCGATGGCGCTTGCTCCTGGCACAAGACTTGGCCCCCTATGAAGTTCAATCCCTTCTCGGCGCGGGCGGCATGGGGGAACGGTATCGTGCCCGCGACATGCGGCTCGATTGCAGCGTCGCGATCAAGATTCTGCCCGCTCATCTGGCGGACCGGCCGGAAGCCGGAGAGCGTTGCGAGCGCGAAGCGCGGACGATTTCATCTCTGAATCATCCTCATATCTGTCACCTTCACCATGTTGGCGAGCAGCATGGCGTGCGCTATCTCTGGTCATGGAGTTGCTGGAGGGCGAGGTGCCAAGCTGATGGACTTTCGGGCCGGCAAAGGCAACCACGGCTGCGAAACCAGTTTCGGCTGAACTGACCGCAACGGTCCCGACGATCGGGCTCTGCTGCGTCAGCGGGCTCGAGTGCGAACTCGTGATCGAAGAGATTCAATCGCGAAGGCGAGATCGCCGGCCGACCGCGTGACAGGCGATGTGCCGCGGTTCTTGTTATAACCTCTAAAAAGTGCTTGACAAGTTAGACTATATCACCGTAGAACTATGCTTTGCTGGTGAGATCGAGGCTCTGTCTTTTCATCAGCGCGCGCGAGGAGCGGGCAAGGCGTCGGCCCTATGAAGCATCGAACTCTGGCCTTCCTTCTGACTTCGCTGATCGCGGCAGTAGCTCCGACCGGGAACCTGCCCGCGGCAGAGGCCACGAATTTCGCAGTCCCATTCGAACTGAATGGCCAGTTCGGCGCCATTCTGATCCAGGCGCAGGTGAACGGACGAACCGGACTGCTGCTGGTCGATACCGGCTCCAGTCACACCGTGCTGAGCCCAGACATTGTTGGAGTGAATCCGCTGTTCTCACCGCGGGCAAGTGCACCCGTCAAAGGATCTGCGTTGACGGGCGTTGCGGCCTGGGCAAGAGCGACGATCGAGATCGGAACAATGAGGTGGCCTGATCGAAGAGTTCTGGTAACGGACGGCTTTCGAGAGATCTCGAAGAACATGCGAGAAAAGGTAGATGGGCTGATTGGTGAGGATCTGCTGAAGGAATTTACGTTGGTGGTGATCGATTTTAGAAATCGTCGTCTGGTTCTCGATCGCTGAGTTTACGTCGCAGCCAACCATGCCGGCCAACACGACGATTCTTAGCGCCGAACAAGCAGCTGGTTACAGAGCAGGCGATCGCAGTCGGCGCAGACTCCACAGGGCAAAGTGCGTGGTTAACAGGATGGTCCCGCCACCTAGCGAGCAGCCGACAGGAACCAGCCACCAACCCAGCAGTTCGTGCTCTTGACCGGCGGGACCGAGAAATCCTCCTACGTGCAAGGAAAAGTTGCCCGGATCATTCCTGTACCAAAGTCCGACTGCTTGCGGATGGATGGGCTTCATCAGCGCCGCCAGAAAAAAGCACACTCCGATCCCGTAGCCGACCACACAGATCATGAATACCATGAAGCCGATGACGCTCAACGTAGACCAATAAAAGAGGCTCCGTAAGATTGTCCACGGGGTGCGACTGCTTTCTGCCCGCGAGACGAGGTTCTCGGCGACGTAGAGAGCGGCAATCTGCTCCGGCCGCCCGAAGGATCGTAGAACGGACTCGATTGCGACCTCGCGTGAGCCACTCGCCAATTCCAAGCGCTCGACCATATGCGCGCGCAGTTCGTTCAGAATTTCGGTGACTTCCGGGTCCGGAAGGCCACGCAATCCGGTGCGAACCCGTTTTAGATAGCTATCAATCTTCCCGTTCGCTGCAGTCATCTTAACCCTCCTCCTTAGGCACGGCCCTCAGCAGATGGTCCAGTTTGGCCGAGAAGCGCGACCAGGTCCGGGCCATGGCCACGACCCGCCTACGGCCGGCGGGGGTGAGGCGATAATATTTTCGAGGGTGCCCAAGCTCGGCTTCTACCCATTCGGCATCCAACAAATCCTCCGAGCGCAAGCGGCTTAGCAGCGGGTAAACGGTTCCCTCGGTGATCACCAGATCGGACTCGTGCTCGAGAACCCGCAGCAGTTCCAGGCCGTAAAGGCGTCCGCCCCACAGGCTTGCCAGGATCGCCAATTCCAGGCAGCCTTTGCGCAACTGCACCTCCCACTTGTCAGCTACCTCATGACCCTGGGCCATGCATTATACTATGTACTACATAGTATAATGCTGTCAATAGTAATCATCTACGGTCGACGATTCACCCTGAAGCGGTTCCTCCGGTTGTGAAAAATGGGGATGGCGGCTTGGGAACACCTCCAGGGTGCTCCGTGGGATGAGTTTTCCGATGCAGGGCCTAGCGTCCGAACCACCAGAGTATTGGCCTTGGCAACCTGTGCCTCACAACCCAGTCATGAGGCAGCTGACGACAACTTCTCGGAGACAATCATCGCTTGCTCCGTGGGGACACGACCATCTCCGTCTTCTCACTGCGGCTAAAAGCTGAGTTTGAGAGCCAACTGGCATTGCCGTGGGTTGATGGCCAAATAGCTGATCTGCCCGAAGTCGGGATCACCCGCGTTGGTGTCGGGCGTGCCGAAGACCGGGTGGTTGAAAGCGTTTTCGGCTTCGAGGCGCAACTCTAATCGTATCCCTTCATGTACGTTCGAGAGCAGGAACTGCTTAGCGATCGACAAGTCGCTGGTGAAGGAAAGTGGCGTTCGGACGGCTCCCGTGGTACGCGGCGCGTTGCCGAGGGTAAACGGCGCGGGAACCTCGAGAAAAGCGGGGTTGGCGAAAAAGTTGTTTACCCAACCAGCACCGTAATTGCGTTCTGGCGTGGCCACAATATTTGGGCGCTGCGGACCGTAGGTGGGCAGCGGCGTTCCGCCATTGAACGTAAAGAAGCTTAACGGGCGACCGTCGTTGATCTGCCAGATGCCGTTGGTCCTCCAGCCGCCGATCACGGCTTCGAGAAAGCGCGGCATGTTGCCGAGGAACGCCTTGCCGCGTCCGATCGGCAGCTCGTAGCTGTAGCTGAACTTCAGCATCGACGGCACATCGAAGGTCGACAGGCTCCGTTCCGACGACGGGTTGTTCGGATCCTGCAGGGCCCAACCCATGTAGGGACCATAATTCCCAATCCAGGCCACGTTGGTGTCGTACATCGACGAATCGTCGATTGATTTCGACCAGGTATAGCTCACCAGTAGTTCCAAGCCATTGCTGTAGCGCTTGTTTGCGGTAAGCTGCAGCGCGTGATAGGTGGAGTTCGCGATGGGCGGAACATCGATAGTGACCCCACCCGGAAACTGAGGATAAGGAAGCTTCAGTTGAAATTCTTGTATCTGCGGGCTGGAGAGCACGCTGTTCGGGTCCGAGATAGGTCCACCGTTCACCGAGGCGAAGGGATTGGTAACGTAGGTTTCCAGATTCCCGATTTGCGTCGCGTTAGCGTGGTCGAGTTGCAGAATATCGTAGTTGTTGGCGCCGCTGAAGTAGAGGTGGGTTCCCTTTTTTCCGATGTAGTGCGCACCAAAGACTACGTTCCAGGGCATTTGGCGCTCGAAGCCAAAGGTCCAGCTCTGCTCATAGGGCGTGCGCGCCGCGAAACTCGTGCGCAGCGGACCGATGGCTCCGTAGCCCACGTCATTCAGCAGACCGAGGGACCTTCCCGGCGGCTCGATCAGCCCACTGGGAAAGGGATTGTCGAGGTGCAGATAGGGTGTTGCACCATCATTCTGATAGGTCGAAACCACGCTGGTGTATTGATTGAAGCCCTGGGACCCGTAGCTCAACAAGCCGTTGGCGCCGGAGCGACTTTGACCATAATAGATGCCATATCCTCCGCGGATTACGGTCTTCGGCTCGATCAGATAGGCCAGTCCAAACCGGGGCTGAATATCGTGCCAGTCAGTGAGCCAGTTGGTGCGCACCCTGGAATTGGTGAACACTTCGCCGCCGCGCAGAGCAAGCGTCGTCCTGCCGCTGAACTGATCGTCGTAGGAAAGGCTGCCACCGTTTAACGGATTGACCACATCCGGATTAAACCAATTCATGCGGTTGAAGCGCTCGGTGCGAGGTAGCGACACGTCGTAGCGCAGCCCGAGGTTCAACGTCAGCTTATGGGTCGCTTTCAAGTTGTCTTGAACAAACATCGCGTACTGATAATTTTCGGTCGCGGGCTGAAACTGGATTTCGTAGTAGCTATTGCCGTAGCCCTCCATCTGGCCCATCAGAAAGCTGGCCATCCCGTCTCCCCCGCATTCACCCGCCAAACCTAGAGGACACTGCGAGCTGCCCGTATCCGCGAACTGGAAATAGCCGAGCGGGGCGTTCGTCTGGATGTAATTCTGCTGGTGCAAGCGGCCCTCGAACCCAAATTTCAATTCCTGGGGACCACGAACTTTGGTCAGCATCACCGAAAGCTGCCCGGTGTCCTGCCCCTGTTTGTAGTTGCCATACGGATTGCTCCCTGCACTCGTGAAGCCAGCCGAATAGTACCCACCACCGATGAATATGGCGGGAACACCGTTGAAACCATTCGCCTCGAGATAGTTGGGGAATCCCAGCGTAGCCAGCGGGTTTGGATTCAAGCTCGAGTTGTAGGCAAAGATCCGCATCGTGCCTCGGGTGAATCCTAAGGTACTGGTCAGCAGCAAAGTAGGGCTGAAGGTGTGCGTGTCATTAATGGTGAACAGATGGGCATTGCTTTTGGCCGGACCGCTCGAACAGGGATCAATGAAGGTGTTGAAGCAGTTGTAGGGAGTGGTGTTAGACCATTGTTGGGAATACCTGGCGCTCAACAGGTTCTGTTGGGTGAAGCGGTGGTCAATCTTGATATCAAACTGTTCGTTGTTGCTTGGGGTTGCCCCCGAGGCAATCCAGTTGTAGTAGGGTGATTCATTGGCCACGTTGGCCATGGGCTGGGGGAAAAGGTTCAAAATCTTCTGCGCGACCGGATCAATCAGATTGCCCCGCCTTTGTGGCAACTGGTAAGGGGTGCCAGCCAAGTTGGAACTGCCCGGGCTGATATAAGTGGCGACATTGTTGAACGGAATGGGCGTATTGCGCACGGGTCCACCCAGATTAGCGTTGTAGACGCCGCTGTAAGGATCAAAGATCTGCCCTTGCATGGCGCTACAAGTTCCGCTCTTATCGAAACTCCCGCCATAGTAGGAGCACAGCTCGCCAAAATCACCGGCACGCTCCGCGATGGTGGGGACGCCGGCCTGGTAGGTGGCCATCGTGCTGGCGAGCGTTCCCTCCCAGTCGAAGAAAAAGAAGGTCTTGTTCTTAACGATGGGTCCGCCAAAGGTGCCTCCAAAATCGTGCCGGTGAACGGGAGGAATCGGAATCCCGCTGCGCTCGTTAAACCAGCTGTTGGCGTCGGTGATGGTGTTGCGGATGAAGTCGTAGATTTCCCCGTGAAAGCTGTTGGTGCCGGAGCGCTCAATCATGTTGATGATCGAGGCGCCGGAAAAACCATACTCGGCGCTGAAATTCGACTGTTGCACCTTAAACTCTTCCACCGCTTCCGCGGAGGGAACGTAGGTGACCTGGGTGATACCGCCATTGGGTTCGAAGTTCGTGATGGATACCCCATCCATCAGAATGTCGGCACTGGCCCCGCGGCTGCCGTTCGAAACAAAGTTCGTTCCCGTATCACTGATGTGGTTCGCATCGCTCATGTCA
>JASHSL010000406.1 GCA_030040855.1 Terriglobales bacterium | reverse complement strand
TGCTCGAACGCCAGGGGAACTTCTCGGAAACCACCTATACGACGGGGCCGTTGGCAGGAAAGCCCGTCGAACTCTTCGATCCCGCAACCAAGATGCCTTTCCCGAACAATACCATTCCGCACATCAATCCGATCGCGAAAGGCTTGCTGCCGTATATCCCGGAACCCAATCTTCCCGGAAATGTGCAGAATTTCCGCTTCGTCACTTCCGTCGACAATAGCAGCGACGACCTCAACATCCGTGTCAATCGCGCGCTAGGGGCGGCCTCGTTGGGCGGGCGCCGAGGGGGACGAAATGCGCCGCGCAACAACTTGACCTTTGGCTTCCACTATCACCAGTCGAGCGCCGCCTTAACCAATCCCTTTCCTAGCGTTGGCGGGAGCACGACGGTGCGCAGTTTTGACGTCCCCGTCTCCTATGTGCGTAGCTGGGGTAAGCTTACCAATATCGCGCGGGTGGACTTCAATCGCAGCCGAACTCGTACGCAAAACCTTTATGCCTTCACCCAGGACATCACCGGCGCACTCGGAATTACGGGGGTATCCGAAAACCCCTTCGATTGGGGGTTGCCCAATCTTGCCTTCACAAACTTCGCCAGCTTAGACGACATCAATCCGCAGCTGCTCCGCAATCAAACCCTCACCTTCACGGACAACGTGATCTGGAACCACGGCAAACACACCTGGCGTTGGGGTGGCGATTTCCGTCGCATTCAGCTCAACACGAAAACCGACAGCAACGCCCGCGGCTCGTTCATCTTCACAGGCATCAATACCTCGGAGATTTTGGCCGGACAGCCCGTCACCGGGACGGGCTACGATTTTGCAGACTTTCTTCTCGGCCTACCCCAGCAAACTTCCGTGCAGTACGGGGAGAACAACTACCACTTCCGTGGCAATTCATGGGACGCGTTTGCCCAGGATGAGTGGAAACTGCGAGGGAACCTGACTTTCAATCTCGGCCTACGCTGGGAATACGTCTCTCCTTACACAGAGGTTAACAACCGGCTGGCGAATCTTGATCTCTCGCCGGGTGTCCTGAATCCCGCCCTGGGTGTTCCTCTCGTTGCGCGGGTCGTGTCCGGGGAAAACGGGCCTTACAGCGGTGTGCTGCCGCCCAGCCTGGTGCGGCCGGACCGCAACAATTTCGCTCCCCGGATCGGGTTTGCCTGGAAGCCGTTTTCCAATACGGTGGTGCGCGGAGGCTACGGGATCAACTACAACACGGGCGCTTTTCAGGGAATCGTACAGCAGCTAGCCTTTCAACCGCCGTTCTCGACGACTTCGACCAACATTCAGTCGGCGCGCGGAGAACTTACGCTCGAACAGGGGTTCCCCCCGGTCTCCGCCAGCGGCATCACCAACAACTATGCAGTCAATCCGGACGATCGCATGGGCTACGTGCAGATCCGCAATCTCGATATTCAGCAGCAGATCCGCCCCACCTTGCTGCTCAACCTCGACTACACCGGAACCAAAGGCACGGATCTCGATATCCTGGAAGCGCCCAACCGGACGGCAACCGGCATCCGCATTCCGGGTGTGCAGGCCTTTACCTATGAAAACTCTGTCGCAGACTCAGCTGCCAACGCAGCTTCGGTGCGATTGCGAAAGCGGCTTTCCCACGGTTTCTCGATCGGTGGCATCTATACGTTTTCAAAGTCGATTGATAATGCATCTTCGATCGGCGCCGGCGCGACTGCAAGTCCCAGTACCCCCGGACTGGGCGCCGGCGGTACGGGCGCGGGAGCCGGACCCACGGCTTCCTCGGGCACCCCAACGGTGGCGCAGAATCCTTTTGACCTGGCTGCCGAGCGCGGCCTCTCCAGCTTCAATCAGACCCATCGGTTCACCGCGGACTATCTTTGGGAGCCGCCGTTCGGGCATGACAAGCGCTGGCTCAGCGGGAATAGCCCGTGGCGCGCCATTTTCGGCGACTGGCAGTGGAGCGGCGACTGGACCATCGCCTCTGGCCTTCCCTTTACACCCCATCTCCAAGGGGACCCGACCGACGTCAATCGTGGAACCAATGGCACGCTGCGGCCCGATCTGGTGCCCGGGCAATCGATCGCATTGCCGAATCCCTCGATCGCAGAATGGTTCAATACGGCCGCGTTCGTGGCGCCTCCCCCAGGGCAGTACGGAGACGCCCGCCGGAACTGCATTATCGGCCCGGGTACGCATGTTTTCGACATGGCTTTCACCAAGGTTTTCCCGATCAAAGAGTCTAGGGTGCTAGAGTTTCGGGCTCAGGCTACCAACATCTTTAACATGCCTCAGTACGTCACCATTGACACCGCCGTGAACTCGCCCACCTTCGGACGAGTCACGGCGGTGGGGGCTATGAGGCAGATAACCTTGACGTCCCGATTCCGTTTCTGAGGAGACACGGCGCATGAGCTCGACTTGGTATGGTCTCGCGGCTCGGATCCTGGCGGTGATTCTCCCCGTGATCCTTTTGTGCCTGCCGTTGCCATCGCAGCAGTCGGATTACATCTTTCGCGCGCAAACCGACTTGGTCTTGGTGAACGTGACGGTTCGGGATAAGGATGGAAATTTCGTACGTAATCTCAAACCTGAAGATTTCAGGGTCTTGGAGGATAACAAGCCGCAGAAAATCGTATCCTTCGACATCGAGAGTACCGACGTCGTAGCTCCCCAGGAAGTCGCGCAGACCCGGCCTCTGGCGGAGGAGACGGCAAAGCCGGCGGGTGCGGCCTCCCTGGCCAGTGCGGCCCATGAATTCAAAGACCGCCGTTTGATCGTTCTCTTCTTCGATCTGTCCGCCATGGAGCCCGACGAAATCGATCGCGCCATCACCTCGGCGGTACAGTATGTTGATCGCCAGATGGCCCCTGCCGACCTGGTTGCCATCGTCTCTCTGGCAAATTCGCTGGCCGTGAATCAGGATTTCACCACGGATCACGAGCTTCTCAAAAGGGAGCTGCTGGCCTTCAACACGGGGAGTGGGCAGGGCTTTGAAGAAGGCAGCACCGGCTCGACCGAGGGTACGCCGGACACGGCCCAGCCGTTTACCGTGGACGACACCGAATACAACATCTTTAATACCGACCGCCGCCTGGAAGCGCTGCGGTCTGTAGCCGAACGCCTGGCCTACGTCCAACAGAAAAAGTCACTGATCTATTTCTCCAGCGGGATGGATAGGACGGGAATCGAAAACCAGTCTGAGCTCCGCGCCGCCACCAACGCCGCGGTACGTGCCAATCTGGCGCTGTACACCATGGACATGCGCGGTCTGCAGGCGCTGGTACCCGGCGGCGAAGCCCAGAACGCAAGTCTGCGCGGTGTGTCGCCTTATTCAGGCCAGTCCACGATCACCGCTCTCAACTCCAATTTCACCACGCAGGAGACCCTGGTGACCCTGGCCAGCGATACTGGCGGGCGTGCCTTCCTGGACTCCAACGATTTCAGCAAGGTTTTCAAGAGCGTCCAGGACGACTCCTCCACCTACTACATGCTCGGCTATCGCAGCACCAATCCCGCCCGGGACGGCCGTTATCGCCGCATTACGGTTAAGCTCAACCTGCCGGGTTTGAAGATCGACTATCGCCGCGGTTATTACGCTCCTGCCGATTACCAGCATTCGACCAAAGAGGATAAGGAGCGACAACTCGAGGCCGAACTCGCCTCAGACCTGCCCAGTACGGATCTTCCCGTGTATCTCGGGGCCGCCTACTTCCGCCTGGACGGCAACAGATTTTCCGTGCCCATCTCCGTGGTGGTGCCGGGCTCGCAGATTCCATTCACCCGGAGCAGCGATCGTGACAAGGCCACGCTGGATGTGATGGGGATGGTCAGCGACAAGGATCGCCGTCCTATGGGCACGATTCGTAGCACGGTGAAGCTGGCGGTGGACACGTCCGACAACGTGAAGAAGAAGAACGTACAATACGACACCGTGTTGACGCTGACGAGTGGCCGGTATCATTTGAAGATTGTCGTGCGGGAAAACCAGACGGGCCGCATGGGCTCCTTTGAAACGGATTTGGAGATTCCGGACTTTCGGTCGCAGCCGCTCAAGATGAGTTCGATCGTGCTGGCCAGCCAATTGCGAGCCGGGAAGAAAAGCTCGGAGCCGAACCCTCTCCTGCGGGACGGCCAGGAGATCATTCCGAACGTGACCCACGTCTTCTCCGCTGCGCAACATCTGCTTCTCTATTACGAAGTGTATGATCCAGGCCGGTCGAATGCGCAGGAGCCTGCAGAAAGCGGCGCGGGGAAAAATGGGATTCACCTGCTTACGAACGTGGCTTTCTTCCGTGGAAAAGCAAAAGTATTCGAAAGCTCGCTGGTCGAGTTAACCGAGCTCAGTGCCCGGGATCGGAAAGCCGGCATCTTTCAACTCGATTTGCCGCTTAGCCAGCTAAAGCCGGGATTCTACACCTGCCAGGTGAACGTCATCGACGACGCGGCCGGACGCTTTCTTTTCCCGAGGCTCGCGCTGCTGATTCGCCCGGAGGATAATCTTAGGAGTGCTCGCTGAGCGTTGCCACAGTTGACTGAGCTGCGCCTAGAACTTAAAGTTGGGCAAAACCAGGTTCAGCGATATCCCGTCTCCACGCGCCGCAACCCCTGATTCCCTTTTGCACTCAACCCGCCTTCCGAACTCTCACCGGCTGGTCAGCTGGCCAGTCCTCCATTTCCGCCCTGCGCTCGCGGAACTGTTGGCAGCGAAGACAGTATTGAGTCCAAGGCAGGGCATCGAGCCGCCGTGCCTGGATTTCCCTTCCGCAAGCCGCGCATATACCATAGCTACCTTCTTGTATTCGAGTCAGAGCCGCCTCGATCAAACGCAAGAGGCGCAGTCGCTCATCGCTGGGCTGCGGCGAAGGCTCCTGGGTGCCAGTCGCAGGCAAATCCGCCATGTCCTGTGAGCACTCCAGATCGCCGGTGAGTACCACCTCTCCCAAGCGGTGTAGGGATCGTAGTGCGACTTCGCGATGAACTTCGAGATACCGCCGGAACCGCTCAAGTTCGGAGCTGTTCATAGTCCTTCATTCCTCCCGGCCTGTGCCGTCCTGCTCCCCCAGCCTTTGCAAGGTTGTCTTCCTAGGCGATTGGGTTCGCATGGCTCAACCTTGATCGTGGCGGTCCTCAGCAGTGAAGGTCGACGTTCGCTGGTCCGTCTAAGACTCCACAATCACCGGTGAAAGAAAGAATTCCGGCTTCCTGCCAGTTGCTTCCTTCGTTCCTTTTCGGCGATCACACGTGCTTGAACAGGTGCACGATTTTCTCGCCGGTTTCTTCCGTGTAATGAACCGTAACTTTCTCCCCTTCTTTCCCAACGAGCTCAGAGTTCTTCGTAATTCCATGTGCGGTATCAATCGTAGCATGCTGCGCGACGTGATAGGTGTCCTCCGTTCCGTCTTCGGTTCGGATGGTCACAGTTCGTGCAGCTTTATCTATATGGGTGATCGTACCTTCACTGACCTGTAACGAAGCTTTACCCAGGTCTTCGATATGAGTCGCAGTTTTTTCCCCGCCTTCGCCGGTGTAACGTATAACGGCGTGCGTACCTTCCTTACCGGCCATGTAGGTATCGACGGCTCCTGCCTTTACTTCCTCGCCTCCCTTTTTCGCGGCATGTACGGTGGTCCTCTCGGTGTATTTGAAGACGTGTTCTGTTCCATCGGCAGTCTTCAAGGCGATGGTTTTCGCAGCTGCGTCGATTTTCGTAATCACTCCGGCAACCGCATGGACTACGTCTCCCCCTTTGGCTACATCTTGGCCGAAGGCGCTTGCCAGGGCCAGCAGCAAAAAGGCAAACGTCGCATTGCGAACCGATTGCGCGATCATATTCGTTTTTCCTTTCTCAAAAAGTAAGTGAATGATGCTAACACTCCAGGTTAACGCTGATACGGGTCGTGAACCAAGAGCTGCCAATTGGATTCGAACATCCTACTACATTCATAGAAATATAGGGAACCCGGCACCGATCAAGGTGGCCATCGCGGCCAGTTTGAGGGCAACGTCGAGCCAAGAGTGGCAAGGGGAGATTCCTAAAGGTAGGCTTTTGGCCTTGACCGCTCTGGCCTCGAGCTTCCATTTTCCAACGAGCATTCGCGATGCGGTGGGAGTGGGGCCTGCTGGCGATGCTGGCTGGTCGGCTTCTCGCCTAGCGAATTCTTGCCCTGGGCTGTGCCGTCGGTCCGACGATAGTGGCGAGAAACGCCATGAGGATTGGTCTAGATTCGACAGGCTTTTGCAACCGCCTTGCGCACGTCGGGAGTCTCAGCGCGGAGCCGGTCGGCAACAAGGGTTAGGTTCGATCGTCGCGCTGAGCCAGGCACGGCGCAACTCTGAGAAGTTATGGTGAAGGTTCGTTTGTGGAGATTCCCTGAACAAATTGCATAGGAGAAACTCGAAGAGACTAGGAAGAGTCGGCAATTTGTTGATTCGCTCCGCTTGCAGATGAAAGAATCAGTGCTGGGCGCAAGAAAAGGAATCGATGGCTTCAGGGCAATGGCTAGCGCGCGGGCTCGCCCTTTCAACCTTCAATCCTTATTAATTTCAGTCCTTATTAATTCATGTTCCGGTGTGCCTAAACGGCCGGCCCATGGCTCGGGTTGGTCTCGGCACAAGCAACTGCCTCCTGTGCCTTCCCACCACGGGCGTCAAGCCACTCGACGTCCTTGCCCCGCAACCGAATGCCCGAGGGGAGGGCTCGAACCCTCGACGTCTGGCGGTCGGAGCCCGGAAGAGGATGCATTACTCCGCAACGGTGCCCAACGGCAGAGGATAGGGGGAATCAACCGA
>JASHSL010000405.1 GCA_030040855.1 Terriglobales bacterium | reverse complement strand
AAGCTCCAGATCCGGCAGCTTCACCACTCGCCGCTCCACATCAAAATCTTCGACTTCTCCCAGCAAGACCTCCACGTTGGTCCGGCGGCGAAAAAGCCAACGGATCGGAGCGGCAATATCTGCGGGGGAGAGTCCCGCGGTGGCGACCTGGTAAAGCAATGGCTGAAATGTGTGATAGTTCCTGCGGTCAATTAAGGTGATAGCGAGCGGAGCGCGACTCAGTTTGCGCGCTGCCGTGAGGCCGCCGAATCCAGCGCCAACGATCACCACTCGAACTTTGGGCTCGGCTGCCATTGAAGCACCCCGCCGCCTGCGGCTCTGATATGCTGCAAGGAGCGGATTAGTCATATTTCCACCTAATAGATTCCCGCTATGGGCTTGGCGTCGAAAACTTTTCTGTCCCGGACCACAAGAACTTCTTCAGCGGAAGTTCGCCAGGGAAACGCCGAGGAGCCTTCTCCGGCTTCGGTTTTGCTCAACCTGCTCCAAATCGGGCTGGTGTTTGGGCTGATTCTCGTGGCAGTGTGGACGCCACAGGGCCGGTTCAATTCTGCCGTCAGCCTGGCCGCAGCCGGGTTCACGGTCGTGCTCGCCTTCCGCTCCCATTCCCCCGAGGAACTAGGCCTCTCCCGGCCGCTTGCCGGCTCTGGGGTGATTCTTGGCGCAGGTGCGCTGCTCGTTCTTCTGATTGCGGCCGCCGGTTCCCTTACTAGGACCCTCGGCCCACCCCAACCCCTTCCTTTGCACCGAGCCTGGCAGTATGCGATCTGGGCGCTTCTACAACAATTCATTCTGCAGTCATTTATCTATTTGCGCCTGGAGTCCGTCGTGGGCAGCCAGCGAGCTGTGCTAGGTGCTGCTCTGTTGTTTTCCGTAGCTCACTTGCCCAATCCCTGGCTAACGGCGCTGAGCCTGGTCGGCGCATTGTTCTTCTGCGAGATGTTTCGCCGCTATCGCAACATTGTCCCGCTCGCGCTCGTGCATGCGGCACTCGGCCTGTCCATTGCGGCGAGCCTCCCTGACCACTGGCTCCACCATATGCGAGTCGGACTCGGTTATCTGAAGTATCCCGCATAACGGCTACCCTGGCGATCAGGATCGATGGGGCGCACCGAAGAACAGGAACGCGAAACGGCGGGCGCCTGGCACGGCTTGAAGGAGAGCCATGCGGCGATCTCATCAAACCGCGGACCGGTGAAGGGAACATCGCCGAGAGCGCCGACCACCGCTTGGAGAGAACATTTTGTAATATCATCGCTGGACACGAGCCGACACGTTGCCTTCCCAAATGCCTCAAGTCGAAGGAAATTCAAATCCAAGCCACTTACCGAGGAAGGGCCGCGATGCGGAGAAGGAAACCGGGACCAGCGTTCGCGCGTGGCTGCCTTTGCTGTTTCCCTCGGTGGCGGACATATTATTCATCGCGCTCTTGTTGGGGCTGAGCTGTGGTGCGCTCGGACGCCTCCTGCTCCGCGACGCCGATATCGGTTGGCACATTCGCAATGGCGAGCAAATGCTCGTAACCCATACGATCCCGCACGTTGATTCCTTCTCCTCCACCATGAGCGGACACACCTGGTACGCCTGGGAATGGCTGTACGACATTTTGGTGGCGAAGATTCACCATGCCTTTGGACTCAACGGCGTAGTGTTTTACAGCGCCGCCATCATCGCGGCCACTTTCGTACTCGCCCTGCATGTGGGGCTGCGGCGCGGGGCCACGCTTCCGGTAATGCTCGTGCTGCTGCTGCTCGCACTCGGGGCCGCGGCGGTCCACTTCCTCGCCCGGCCCCACCTGCTCAGTTGGCTTTTCACCGTAATCTGCTTTGCGCTGCTCGATTCCGCTTCCGACGAGGATCAAGAAGATCGCCGTCTGCTCTGGCTTCCGCCGCTCATGGTCCTCTGGGTGAATTTGCATGGCGGGTTCGTACTCGGTTTCCTCTTGCTGGCGATGTACCTGGTCGGTGCCACTATCGAGTATCTCCGCCGCCAAGAAACTCGCGCGGCGCTGGCAAAACGGATTCGGTGGCTCGGCGCCGTTTCGCTGCTCACTTTCGCCGCCAGCTTTCTAAATCCCTACGGCTACCATCTCCATGTCCACATCTATCGCTATCTTTCTGACCGCTTTCTGATGAACCAGATCAGCGAGTTTCTTTCCCCGGATTTTCACAGTGGAGCGCAGCAATGTTTCGCACTTCTTCTGATCGTGGCCATATTGGCGCTTGCGACTGCACGGCAAGCCCTCAAACCTTCCCGGTTCCTGGTTGTGATTTCGGCGGCTTACCTTGGCTGCTACGCCACCCGCAATTTGCCCACCTCAGGGCTGTTAATCGCCTTGGTGGTGGCACCGGTTCTTTCAGACTCTCTGGCATATGCCAGCAGAAGTTCAACCATGGCTTTATGGTTGAAAGCGGTGCTCGCCCGACTCGATTCCTTTGGTTCGAGGATGCGCAAACTGGAACTCGGGTTTCGTGGACACTTCTGGATGGTGGCGGTTTTTGTTCTTGGCCTGTGGGCTTGTTTCGATCAGGGGAGGGTAGGCTCGATTCGGCTGCTTCACGCCTATTTCGATGACAAGCGGTTCCCGGTTGAAGCCGTCAACTACATTTCCGAGCGTCGCATTCGCCAGCCCATCTTTAGCCTGGATTCCTGGGGCGGATACTTGATCTATCGCATCTACCCCGAGAGCAAAGTCGTCCTTGACGACCGCCACGACCTGTATGGAGATCAATTCTTCAAGGAATACTTGAAGGTGATTTTGATCCAGCCGGAGTGGGAAAAAGTGCTCCATGGGCTTGGCGCGGACTGGGTCCTGGTGCCGGACGGCTCATCGCTCGCCAATATGCTTCGGCTTATCCCGGAGTGGACCGTTGCCCATGAGGACGGGACGGCGATACTGTTTCAGAGGACGGCGGCAAGCTCGAATCCTCGCCCAGGTTTGGAACGCGAGTGAGGTGCTCGAAGGTTCCCTGGGCTACTTCAGCAGGTACTCTTTGACGAACATGACCGTAGCGTAGAACTCATAATCCAAGTTCTTCTTCTTGACATAGCCGTGGCCTTTATCTTTGGCCAGCAGCCACCACACGGGCGTACCATTCTGGCGCACGATCTCGACCATCTGTTCGGACTCGCTGGCCGGGACTCTCGGATCGTTCTTGCCGGCAATCACAAACAGCGGCTTGGTAATATTCTTGGCCTTATTGTAGGGTGCGATTCGTTCGAGAAATTCGCGCATTTTGGGGTCGCGCTCGTCGCTGTATTCCACCCTGCGCAAGTCCTTGCGATATCCCGAGGTGTGTTCCAGAAAAGTAACCAGATTGGAGGGACCGACTACATCAACCGAGCAGCAGATTCGATTGTTGTAATTGGTTGCGACCGCCAAGGTCATAAATCCACCATAGCTTCCGCCCGTGACCAGGATCCGCCCGGAATCAAGATCGGGTTGAGTCTGGATCCAATCGAGCAAGCTGTTGATGTCCGCATAGGATCCTTCCCGCAAGAAACCATTGTCGAGCGCCAGGAAGCTCTTGCCGTATCCGGAGGATCCGCGCACATTGGGAGCGATCATGGCGATGCCTAATTCGTTGACGTAATAGTTCCAGCGGCCAAGGAAACCAGGCCGAAATTGGCCCTCCGGACCACCGTGAATGTTGATGATCACCGGACGCTTGCCTGAGAACTGCGCGGGCGGCTTGTAGAGGAAGCCGCTGATCGTTCGTCCATCCCAGGTCTTCCAATGGATCAGCTCCGGCTCGGGAAAGTTTCGGCTATTGAGGCCGCCCGTTTCACTGAAGGTCCACCGCTCCAGCTTCCTCGACTGGACATCGAGCGAATAGACATCGGAACTCGAGCGGGCCGACGAAAGACTGAATCCCAGGTCATGATTGTTCCTGTGCCAGCGGAGGCCCGAGATCACGCCTCTGGGAAGAGCCGGAACCGGCCTGTCCTTACGGGTGCCGACATCGAGCAAGTGGAGCACACCGAAGCCGTCTTCGTTGGTGACGAACGCGATGGTTTGACATCGTCCCGGCTCCACTTTGCCGAAATAGGCTGGAGCGGCTACAGTAAACTGACCGTGGAGCCGGAGCCAGAGCAGGAGATCAATGCGATTTCGCTGGCGGCTTATGTCCGCCTGGTGCGGAGCAATGCCAACTTCAGGCGGCTATGGGCGGCCCAGATCGTCAGCGAGATTGGCGATTGGTTCTATTCCCTAGCCATTTACAGCCTTCTGCTCGAAATCACCGGGCAAGCCCGCTCGGTCGCCCTGGCGCTGGTTTTGCAGGTCATCCCACAGACCCTGTTTGGACCCCTGTCAGGAATCGTCAACGATCGCATTCGCCGCAAGCGGGTCATGATTGCCACCGATTTAGCCCGGGTGGTGATTGTCTTCTCCATGTTGCTGGTGCGTTCCCGGGCGATGATCTGGCTGGTTTATCCGCTGCTGTTTCTAGAAAGCGTGATGTGGGCGTTTTTCGAGCCGGCGCGCACCGCGGTGATTCCTAACATCACCACCAGCGAAGATTTGATTTTGGCCAACACGCTTTCCTCGACCACGTGGTCCCTGAATCTGGTCGCCGGATCGGCACTCGGCGGAATCGCTCTTGCCCTGCTTGGCTACAACGCCTCCTTCGTCCTCAATGCGTTGTCGTTTCTGGGCTCGGCCTTTCTCCTCAGCCGCATGCATTTCGAGGAACCGCACGCCGCGGCGTTTCCCAAATTGCAGGTACGCGATTTGCTCGACTACTCGCCGCTGGTCGAGGGTTTGCAGTACGTACGCCGCGATCCGCGTCTGTTTGCCATGGTGCTGGTAAAGACTGGCCTAGCGCAGATGGGCGTCAGCTGGGTCCTGTTCACGGTGATGGGACAGAGAGTTTTCCCGCTGCACAGTCCCGGCATCGATCCCCAACGAGGGGGAGTTCTCGGCATGACCATGTTGATGGGGGCACGGGGAATCGGCGCACTGTTTGGCCCCCTGGCCTCAGCCCGCTGGGCTGGCCATCGCGAAAGCCGACTGCGCTTGGGAATTCTCCTTGGTTTCCTGTCCGTCGGACTGGGGTACGCGATGCTCGGCAGTGCTGGCTCGTTAGCCATGGCCTCGTCCTGGGTGGTGATCGCCCACTGCGGCGGCTCGACCGTATGGGTCTTTTCAACGACCCTGCTGCAACTTAATACCGACGACAAGTTCCGCGGGCGGGTGTTCTCGGCTGAGCTCGGGCTCTCGATGTTGACGCTCGCCGCCGGCGCCTACTGGAGCGGATTGTTGATGGATCGGGGGATGGCGCCTCGCGCCGTGGCGACTACCACCGGGTTGGTGATGCTGCTTCCGGCAGGTTTGTGGAGCTACGCCATGCGGCTATGGCGAAGCGAGAGGACCCTGGTGGGGAAAAATGTGGTGAGCGGTAACGAATCCTCTTAAAACCTGCCACCGGCTCAAAGCGATTTCGTGTCAGCACTACTACAGCTGATCGATCTTGGCGGCCATGATGAAATCGCTTTCGCTGAGACCACCTACTTTGTGTGTCCAGAGAGTGATTTCAGCCTTGCCCCAGGTAAGAAGAATGTCCGGATGGTGTCCCTGCTCTTCGGCGAGTGCCCCGACCCGATTCACAAAATCGAGCGCCTGCTTGAAATCGGGGAAGGTAAAGGTGCGGGTAATGTGGTGTTCGTTCGCAATCTTCCATTGCGCCCATTGCGGCAGCTGCTTATGGATTTGGTCTAGTTCTTTACCCTTGAGCGGAAGTACGCCGCCACGGCAGGGAACACACGTTTTGCTGGCAAGAGAGGACATGGCTTGGAACTCCTCGGAGATAGATTAGACCATAGTTGCGAGCGGAGCAAAGACGGGAAGCCTTCTTGCCGTTCTCGGGCAAATGGATCCGTTCCCCGAGGGCTGACCGAGACGATCAGGCAAGGCATAGGACGACATGCGAGGCGAAACCGTCAGACCATCGCAGATTCCCATCGATCGACATGCTCGAGTCCCATCGCGGCCAATGAGCCCGTAGGTAAGGCGCCTTTTTG
>JASHSL010000404.1 GCA_030040855.1 Terriglobales bacterium | reverse complement strand
AAATACTGCGGACGGAATGTGAAGATCTTTCACGGTGTCGAGGTCTCCTTTGGCTACAACCTGACGGTCGAAGACGACTGCACGATTCACAAGTATGTGCTGCTCGATGATCGCGGCGAAATCGTTATCCATCAAGGTTCCTCCATTTCCGACTATGCCAACGTCTATTCCCATGCCCACGACCTCAATGATGGCATGATCGTTAACAACGAGAAAACCGAGATCGGGCCGAAAGCTCGTATCACCTATCACGCCACGGTTCTCAGCAGCGTCAGAGTCGGCGAGCACGGCATGGTGGGTTCGATGGGCGTGGCGGCGAAGGATGTGCAGCCCTACCACGTCGTCGCCGGCATTCCCGCCAAACCAGTCAAAATCAAACCCATTGCTCCGGAAGAACTGCAGAAGGCATTTAGCCGCCCACCCGGCGCGGGATAGTGCAGCTCAATCAGCGCCAGGACTCCGTGTCTGGGGTCACGTTCGCTTCGAGCGTCCACACGGGCAAACAGAGTTCGTCCTTGCCCATGCTATCGTTTTCAAGGACTACAAGTCACGCAATGCGATGGCGGGAGTGTTCCACGGTGAACCTCTTGCCACGAGAAAGATGCCGATTTTAGCGGATCAGGCCGCCGTAGCTCCGGGTCGGCCGGTTTTTCCTGGTGTTCGCGTGTTAGTATCAAACTCGGCTTCCCCGATGACTCTCGCACACGTCAACATCTTGTTCGAACTTATCGCGTTCCTGTTTGCCATTAGCGTGCACGAATCGGCCCACGCCTGGACGGCAAACCGCTGCGGCGACCCCACGGCTCGAATGCTGGGACGAATCAGCCTGAATCCCCTCAAGCATATCGATCCTTTCGGGACCGTGGTGCTGCCCCTGATTGCCATGCTGACTCATTTTCCCGTCATCGGTTGGGCCAAGCCCACCCCGGTCGATCCGCGCAATTTCAAGAATCCGATACTCGACGATATTTTGACCGCCGTGGCTGGCCCGATTAGCAATTTCATCGTGGCCACCAGCGCCACGCTGCTGCTCGCTGCGATCGCTCTCACCGGCGCCGAAGGACGAATGATCGTCCAGGGGTTGTTGAAGGGCTTTGCCTTCGGCAACTCGGCCCTGGTGCCGCTCAGTCTCCTGCTCTACGCCTTGCTCGAAATCAACGTCCTGCTGGCCGTATTCAACCTGATTCCGGTTCCACCCCTCGACGGCAGTCATGTGCTGCGCCATTTCCTATCGGACGACGTGCGGCGGGTGTATGACACCGTGGGTGTGTTTGGGTTGATGGCGCTGGTATTTTTTGGCGGACAGCTTCTGATGTCGCTCCTTCGACCGTTTCTGTCGTTCTATGTCTCAATCCTTTCGATCTTAGTGGGAATCTGATGCCCTCTGGCACGCACTCGCAAAGACGCGTACTCAGCGGCATGCGTCCGACCGGCAAGCTGCACCTGGGCAATTTTGTCGGTGCGCTCGACAACTGGGTGCGCCTGCAAGATCAGTATCGATGTTTTTTCTGCGTGGTCGACTGGCATGCGCTTACCACGGACTACGCCGATACTGGCATGATCAAGCACAACTCGATTGAGGTCGTGCTCGATTGGCTGGCAGCGGGAATTGATCCTGAGCGCTCCACCCTGTTCATCCAGTCGCACGTACCGCAACATGCCGAGCTGCACTTGCTGTTTTCCATGATCATCCCGCTCGGTTGGCTCGAGCGGGTGCCCACCTACAAGGAGCAGCGGGAGAACATCACGGAAAAAGACCTGGGGACCTACGGGTTTCTCGGCTATCCCGTGCTGCAAGCTGCTGACATTCTGATGTACCAGGCGGATTGTGTGCCGGTCGGCGAAGACCAGGTGCCCCATGTGGAGCTGACGCGGGAGATCGCGCGGCGTTTCAACCTGTTGTACCGACTCGGGGGCAAACCGGTGTTCGCTGAGCCGCAGCCGCTGTTAACCCCTGCCGCCAAGCTCCCGGGAACCGACGGCCGAAAGATGTCGAAGTCTTACGGCAACACCATTTTGTTGACGGACCCCGAACCGCTGATCCGGCAAAAACTCAAAACCATGGTCACCGACCCGGCTCGCGTCCGCCGCACCGATCCCGGGAATCCTGATCTGTGCCCGGTAGGCGACTTACACAAGATTTTCAGCTCTCCGGCCACGATGGCGAAAGTGAACCAGGGCTGCCGCTCGGCTGGAATTGGATGCATCGAATGCAAAGGCTGGGCGGCGGACGCCCTGGTTAGAATCTTGAATCCCATGCAGGAGCGCCGCAAGAAATATGAGCAGAATCCGCGCCTGGCATGGGATATTCTGGAGGAGGGTTCAGCCCAGGCACAGAAGAGTGCGGCGGCGACCATGGAACAGGTGCGCGAGGCCATGCACATGTCTCAGCGCTACGAACCTTTACCTTCGTCGGAGGCGGCGAAATAAGTGAACGCGGATTTCAGTCCGAGGAATCACAGAGATCCTTCCAGTTTTTCCACCTGCCCTCCTGTTGTGTCCAACGCCCGCTCGGAGAAAGGTGCGACGGAGAAGCCGGACAGCGATTTCCCCTTTGCCGTCTCGGTCGGAAACGTGTACGAGGGCCCGCTCGACCTGCTGCTCGACCTGATTCGCAAGCAGGACATCGATATTTACGACATTCCCATCGCCAAGATTACGGCGCAGTACTTGGCGTACGTGGAACGGTTGGGCGAACTGGACGTCAACGTGGCCGCAGAGTTCATTTACATGGCTGCCGTGCTGATCCACATTAAATCGAAGATGCTGCTGCCCCGCGATCCGGTCGCAACGTCCGAAGCGCAAGAAGATCCCCGCAGAGAACTGGTCAACCGGCTGATCGAACATGAAAAGTTCAAGTCTGCGGCTCAGATGCTCCTGCAAAAGCAGCAGATCGAAGATGCCGTACGATCCAACCCCACGCTCAAGGACTTCCGCGACGCCGCCGGTACCGAGCCCGACATCGCAGCCGATGTCATCGACTTGGTCAAGACCTTTCAACAGGTTCTCGATCGCGTGCGAAACCGGCCGGTTGTGCAGGTGGACGAAGAACGAGTGACGGTTGGGCAGATGATCGATTACTGGCAACGACGGTTAGCCATTGAAGATCGCCCCATTCGCTTAAAGCGGTTGTTGTTGAACATCCAATCGCCGCAGACGCTGGTTTGCATGTTTCTCGCGTTGCTCGAATTGGTTCGCCTGCAGGCGATTCAGTTACGTCAGGAGCGCCTCTTTGGCGAGATCCTGGTTCGTAAGCACGTGGGATTTGAATCCATGACCGGGGAGCAGGCCGCCGTAAGGGATGATTGGCGATAGCGGCTCAGCCAAAACGAGACCCTGCGAATCGGTTCCTCGGCAGGCCTCGGGCAAGCTGGGCGCGAGGGTAACGGCACGAAATCGCACTCATGAGTCTCAAAGCTAAACTCGAGGCTATCATTTACGCGGCGGAAACGCCGATCACTCTGGACCAGATGGTGCAATTAGTCAAAGCGTCCTGTTTCACCGATGGCGCGACCAACGAGGCCGAGGTGCGATCGCAAGTTCGGGCGGCGCTCGAAGAACTCAGCCGCGATTACTGCACCCCGGATCATGGGATCGAAGTTCGGCAGCTGGCCGGCGGCTACCGCATGTCCACCAAGCCGGAGCAGCACGACGTGGTGAGCGCGTTCGCCAAAAGCTTGAAACCCCCGATTCGGCTCTCCTTACCGGCACTTGAAACCCTTGCGGTTATTGCTTATAAGCAGCCGGTCACCGTGCCCGAAATCAGCGAGATTCGCGGTGTGGACTCCAGCGGTGTCATTGCCACGCTGCTCGATCGCAAGTTGATCGCTCCGGCAGGCCGCAAAGCCGTCATTGGCCGGCCCATTTTGTACCGAACTACCAAGGAATTTCTGCTGCGCTTCGGTCTCAATGATGTCAGCGAGCTTCCCAGTATGGAGGAGTTCGAAAAACTGGTGGCGGAGTCCTTCGAGAGCGAGGTGCCGCCCGAAACCAAGCCGGTGGCCGAAGATGCCGGAACCGACTCCGGGTCCGCCGAACCAACCTCCCGGGCGGACGATTCTGTGGCGGTGCGGAGTGGGGACGAGCAGGCTGCGGACGAGCCGCCGATTTCGCAAGAAGGCGAGCCTGCGGCGTGAATCCGAATGCAAGCTTGTCGTACCCCTCAGGACCATCCCCCCGTGCCTGCTGAGCGTTTGCAGAAGATCATTGCTGCCGCCGGAATTGCATCCCGCCGCCGAGCGGAGGAGCTGATCCGGAACGGATTGGTTACAGTCAATGGGCAGAAGATTACGGAACTGGGCAGCAGGGCCGACCTCGAACGCGATCACATTCGCGTGCAGGGTAAACTGCTGCGCGGACCAGAGCGCCGGGTTTACCTCTTGATGAATAAGCCGAAGGGCTGTGTGACTACGCTGCGCGATCCCGAGCATCGCCCCACCGTCATCGATCTTCTGCCCAAAGTGGGGGCCCGGGTGTATCCGGTTGGGCGTTTGGATTACTCGAGCGAAGGCTTGCTCCTGCTCACCAATGACGGTGATCTGGCGAGCCGCCTGCTGAAAGCCGGTTCGCGCGTGCCCAAGACCTATCTGGTCAAAGTAGCCGGCTCCCCCACCGCGACAGAACTGGCGCGGTTGCGGGAGGGAGTATCCATCCTTTCAGCGGGCCGAAGGAGAGTCCAAACTGCCCCGGCCAAGATTCGTCTCGTGCACCCAGCCGCGAACCCGTGGTATGAAGTGACGCTGATCGAAGGCAAGAATCGCCAAATCCGGCGCATGTTCGAAGAGATCGGCCACCATGTGGAAAAGATCAAGCGGGTACGCTACGGCCCTCTTGCCCTCGATGTCGATCCGGGAGAATTCCGCTACCTCACCCCCCAAGAAGTGGCGCGTTTGAAGTCCGCCGTCCGGTAGCCAGTCCGCACCTCCACCACAGCGGGATCCCAGGAATCAGGAAAGAGCCGCGCGATGGGGTCCCAGGCTCACCCAAACTGGTGCCATGCGTCCTCGATCTCGATTCCGCATCCCGGCTTGGTCTCGCCGGGGAGCTCGGCAACGTGACACTGCGCGCTGTGCCATGGTAAAGATGAGGAGGTTCGAGATGAGCGATTTCAGCCAGCTCGTGCCCGAACATGTGCGCCACCTGGGCCTGTACACCCCGGGGAAGTCGCGCCGCCAGGCACAACAGGAGACCGGCGTGGAAGCGATCAAGTTGGCTTCAAACGAGAATCCGTTCGGGCCTTCACCGAAAGCGATCGAGGCCATGCGGGCAGTTCTCAGCGAAGCCTATCTTTATCCCGACAATGAGGTCAGCGAGCTGCGACGAAAGTTGGCGGAGTTTCATGCCATAGGTATAGAGAACGTAGTTCCGGCGGCAGGTTCCACCGCCTTGCTGGGCGTGATTGCGCGAACCTTGCTCTCCCCCGGCTTGAACGCGATCACGAGCGAGCGTTCTTTCATCATCTACCCCATCGCCGCCCAAGCTGCCGGAGGCGGAATCAAGCAGATTCCCATGCGTGACGACAGCTTCGACCTCGACGCCATCCTGGCTGCGGTGGACCGTCACACGCGCCTTGTTTTTCTCTCCAACCCCAACAATCCCACCGGGACCATCCGGACCGCGTCCCTGGTCGACGACTTCCTAAAGAAGCTCCCGCATCATGTCACTGCAGTCTTGGATGAGGCTTACTACGATTTTGCCGAGCATTTCTCGAGACTGCGAGGCGTCGATTATTCCCATGCCGTCGATTCCGTGAGACAGGGGCGGAAGGTAGTGGTACTACGCACGTTTTCTAAGGTGCACGGTTTGGCAGGACTGCGGGTGGGTTATGGCATCGGTCCGGCGGAGTTGATGTCCTATGTGGCGCGCATGCGCACGACCTTTTCCGTTTCGGGGGTAGCGCAAGCGGCGGCAGTGGCTGCGCTCACGGACCGACCCCACGTCGAAAAAACACTGGCGAACAATGCTGGCGAAGCCGCGCGGCTGATCGAGGCCATGGCCGGGCTGGGATATCGGGTGGCTCCTACCTGGGCCAATTTCCTCTACTGCGAATTAGAGGAAGACGCCGCCAAGGTAGCGAACCACATGCAACAGGAGGGCGTCATCATCCGGCCCTTGGCCCCATGGGGCGCTCCGACCGCGATCCGGGTCACCATTGGCACGCCGCAACAGAACGACCTGTTCCTCAAAGTCTTCAAGAAAGTGCTGCGGCCCGCCGATCGCTAGCTTCGTCTCCATGATCAGGGATTCGTTCAAACCTCCCCACCTGGACAGAGGGTCAGAGCGCGACGGTACAAGGCATGGGATTTGCGTTTGATCTCAGCTG
>JASHSL010000403.1 GCA_030040855.1 Terriglobales bacterium | reverse complement strand
TAAAAAGAATCGTAGTTCATTGGGGCTCTGCCACCGGCGCTGACCCGCCAAGATCTGAACCGGAAGCAGAGCTCCTTCTCCTGAAAAACCCAATCGCAAGAGAATAAAGCTTTCCGGCTAGAGTTCTTAGAATGTGATTCGAAGGGTTGGCCGGTAATTGCCGACAACTCGAAAATTAGTGACAACAAGAGCATTCTTTCCGTACTGAATCGCTGGGAAGACGAAATGGCAGAATTGTCCCAGCTTGCCGATGGAGCCAGCGTACAATCTGCTGATGCTTGGGCCCTGAGGCGCTCGCACCTGATGAAGGTCTTCCGATGTACCGAACACTTGCACGAATAAGGCTGGCCGGCCCTGCACCGTACCGCCTGCGTACCGCACGCGTGCTGTTGCAGGCCGCAGTCCACGTTTCGCTCAGGCGCGCGGCAAAGGGACCGTGCCTCCCCGGTTGGAACTGGTACGTCGAAGTCGTTACTTACTTTCTGAAGCGCCAGCTCTCGCTTGCCTTCGACATGCACAATATCGTCGAAGCGCGCCGGTTCCTTGACACCGTTCGCATCGAATCACCGGCCGTAAGGCAAGTGACGATGGCGCCTGTCGCAAACGGCTCCCTTCGGGGCGCGTGGTTCATGCCCAACAACGCTGCCCCGCAGACGACGCTGTTCTACCTTCACGGAGGCGGATACTCGTTCCATCCGAAGGCCTACGCCGAGTTCGTGTCCGAGATCACGCTGGCCGCCAAGACACGCACGTTTGCCCTCGATTATCGCCTTGCACCGGAGCACCGCTTCCCTGCGCAACGTAAAGATGCGATCGCCGCCTACAACTGGCTACTCGCCCAAGGCATCGATTCTGAACACTTAGTCGTTGGTGGCGATTCCGCCGGAGGCAATCTCACGCTTTCACTGCTGCTCGCGGTTCGGGATGCGAGATTGCCACTGCCCGCGCTTGCCATCTGTCTCTCACCCGCAACGGAGTTCATGGACGCACGCCGCGCCAGCATCTGGAACAATGCTCCCTACGACTGGGTCCACCCGCACATGCTGTTCGACTGGGCAAGCTGGTTCTGCGACACCGAACAGCGTAGTTGTGCCGACGTGTCGCCCATCAACGCCGACCTGCGCGGGTTACCGCCAATGTACATCCAGGCGGGTCGTGCCGAGATCCTCTATGACAGCATCGAGGCCTTCGTCGCCGAGGCAAAGCGCCAGGGCGCCGACGTCATGTTCGATTCATGGGAGAGCATGACGCATGTCTTCCAGATGTTCGGGTACGGCGTACCCCAAAGCGTCGCCGCACTCAAGCGCATCGGCGAGGTGATCAACCATTTGGAACAGCATGTACCTCGATAAAACCATCGCTGAAATCGAGTGGCTGGAGCGCATCTTCAGTGTGCCGGACACGAGACCGCTGAGTCCAAGCGA
The DNA here is from genome assembly GCA_030040855.1 of Terriglobales bacterium. Classification (GTDB taxonomy): domain Bacteria; phylum Acidobacteriota; class Terriglobia; order Terriglobales; family Acidobacteriaceae; genus JAFAGX01. The sequence continues at coordinate 6,487 of JASHSL010000403.1, read as the reverse complement.
CATCGAACATCCGGGCAACACCGCGCTGCGTATCTCTTCGGGAGTGAGGGCGCTGGCGAAACGCGAGACTTCTACTTTCCAGGCCAACAGCATGGTCACGATGATCGCCGAACTGCGCTGGCGATCACGCTGTGTACAGCCCTGTCCTGAGCTTTCAGGCTGGCTAGAAACGTTTGACAACACCGAGCGGAGACATTCGCGAACACATTTAGGACGAGTATCTTTAAAATAGACTAGCGTCTATTCGCGAGTTGGGCCAGTTCGGATTTCGGAGCAGTCATGATTGGGTTTTCGTTAAGGCTATCTTTTGCGTTCCGTTGCTTTTTCTCTCTATTGTTTCAAGGAAAGATCCCTCAGGAAATACTGCAGACACTATCAAGTTCTGCGCCAGAAGCACCGGCGATTACTGCAACAAGGACGACTGCTGCTGCGGAAAAGCCCGGCACTGAAGTATCGAGGTCTGATACGCTCGACCGGGCAGTGCAGATGCTGGCGTTATTGCAGCGTGATGGCCGGCTCATTGACTTTCTGGAAGAGGACGTTTCTTCTTACCCCGACGGGCAACTTGGGGCGGCCGCGCGCAGCATTCACAACTCCTGCCGGCAAGTTCTGGACCGCTACGTCAAACTCGAACCCGTCCTTTCTTCCCAGGAAGACCATCCTGTCACTGTACCGGTGGGGTTCGATCCGGCAGCTATCAAACTGATTGGCAACGTAAGCGGGGAGCCACCCATTCGTGGTTTATTGCGCCATCGCGGCTGGCGCGTGTCTCAAGTAACTCTACCGTCATTGCCGCACGGCTCGGGACGAACCATTGTGGCGCCGGCAGAGGTAGAAGTCGCCTAGCGAGTCTTGTTCCCTTGCGCAAGTAAAGCAATTTCATCAGCCGGAACCGCTCGAGGAGATTCTCGTTGGATTCACAATTTATTGTTGGTATTGACTTAGGCACAACGAATTCCGCTCTCGCTTACTGTGAGAAGAACGGCGAATCGGAGAATGCCCGCATCGAAGTTGACGCCATTCCCCAGGTTATCAATCCTAACGAAGTGGCCGAGCGGACATTGCTCCCATCCTTTTTATACATTCCGGGCGACTTGGATTTTCCCAAGGGCAGCCTCAGCTTACCTTGGGATGCGGCCCCGGAGTTCGTCGTTGGTGAACTGGCTCGCAAGCGCGGAGCCGAGAATCCGGGAAGGCTCGTGGTATCTGCCAAGTCGTGGCTTTCGTATGCGGCCGCAAATCGCACGGCGCCCATTCTCCCATGGCAGGCTCCAGACGAGGTCAGCAGACTCTCTCCGGTCGAGGCCTCATCGTGCTATCTGCAGCACCTCAGGACGGCTTGGGATGCGCAGCGTGGGGTGAAGGGGAAAGGCCATAGTTTGGCGGAGCAAGACGTTCTGCTCACGGTGCCTGCCTCATTCGACGAAGAAGCACGAGAGCTGACGCGGCGCGCCGCCGAGCAGGCTGGATTGCAGCGCGTCACGCTCCTCGAAGAACCGCAGGCCGCCTTCTATGCATGGCTCGAAAGCCAGGGAGATTCGTGGCGCAAACGCATCAAGCTTGGTGACCTGGTTCTGGTTTGCGATGTGGGCGGCGGAACCACCGACTTCAGCCTGATCGCAGTTTCAGAAGAAAACGGCGACCTGCTACTGAAGCGTGTTGCGGTTGGTGAGCATATCCTTCTTGGGGGCGACAACATGGACCTAGCGCTCGCCCGACTGCTGCAGCAGAAATTGGGAGCAGACGGCCGTCCCATAGATAGCTATCAGCTGCAGGCCTTGTGGCACCAGTGCCGCTCCGCCAAAGAGTATTTGTTCGAGCATCCCAAAAGCCCGAAGCAAGATGTCACGTTGCTGGGCAAAGGGCGCAAGCTGGTCGGCGGGACCATTAAGACGGAGTTGTCACGGGAAGAGCTCAACCGCGTTCTGGTCGAAGGCTTCTTTCCTAAGGTGCGAAGTGACGAAATGCCAGTCAGGCAGCGCCGGATCGGATTTCAAGAACTAGGTCTGCCGTACGCCGCTGACGCAGCTGTTACTAAGCATTTGGCACGCTTCCTGTCGCAGCAAGTAAAAGACAGCCCGGAAGCCGGCAACATTCGCAGGGGACGAAGCGGATTGGCATGCCCGACGCATGTTCTGTTCAATGGTGGCGTGATGAAGGCGGAGGTGCTGCGCGAGCGGTTGGTGGAAGTGCTAAATGGTTGGCTAATTGAAGAAGGATTTGAAGCACTGAGCGCCACCAATATTCTGGACGCACCTGATCTGGAGCACGCAGTAGCCCGCGGAGCCGCCTACTACGGACGGGCGCGACGCGGACACGGAGTACGCATCCGCAGCGGCGTCTCGCGTAGCTACTACATCGGAATCGAAAGCGCGATGCCAGCCGTCCCTGGCATGGCAGCCCCTTTGAAGGCACTCTGCGTAGCCCCGTTTGGCATGGAGGAAGGTACCGAGGCAGTAGTGCCCGATCGGGAGTTTGGGCTGGTGGTCGGTGAGCCCGCTGAGTTCCGCTTCCTGAGTTCCACGATTCGAAAGCAGGACCATGTCGGCGATCTTCTGGAGGATTGGGGTGACGACATCGAGGAACTTAGCCCGCTCGAAGTAACGCTGACGCTCGAAGGCCAGCAGGGGGGTGTATTGCCTGTGCGCTTGCAGTCACGCGTTACAGAAATCGGTACACTCGAGCTTTGGTGTGTTTCGTGCGACGCTACGAACCGCTGGAAGCTCGAACTGAATATTCGCGAGAAGACCGAGGCATGACGGCTCTGCCGCAATCTTTCGTGAGGCCGTGATGGAAAGTCCATCCCGCTACCTCATTGGCATTGATCTGGGTACCACGAATTGCGCCGTGGCTTTTATCGATACCAATGAACCCATCAACGGAGCTTCGCCCGCTATACAGGTTTTTCAGGTTGCCCAGCTCACGGCACCTGGGGAAGTGCGCTCCGCGCCGCTCCTGCCATCCTTTCTTTACTTCCCGACCGAGGACGAAGTTTCCTCGGGCTGGGTCGATCTACCCTGGGAGGAACATCCCTCGGCAATCGCCGGGATCATGGCCCGCGATCATGGTGCACTAGTACCGGGCCGGCAGGTATCTTCCGCAAAATCTTGGCTGTCCCAAAGCGCAATTGATCGAACGGCCAATATTCTGCCACGGGAAGCAGAGCCGCCCGAACCAATGGTGTCGCCCGTCGAAGCCTCTGCCCATTATCTTGTGCATCTACGAAATGCCTGGAACCACGCGATGTCGGGCACAAGTGGCGCGAATTCCGAGCAGCTCTTTGAGAACCAAGAAATCGTGCTGACTGTGCCGGCCTCATTCGACGAGGAAGCACGAGAGCTGACGGTGGAAGCATCGCGGCAGGCCGGACTCAAGAACTTGACACTGCTGGAAGAACCGCTTGCCGCCTTTTACGCTTGGGTGGCCGAGCATCACGAGATTGTAGGAGAGCACCTGCAAGACCGCGAGCTCGTGCTGATTTGCGACATCGGAGGGGGGACATCCGACTTCAGTCTCGTGCGTGCCCACGTTCAGGGCGAAGGCGTCGAGTTTGAGCGCACTGCCATAGGTGAACATCTGCTCCTCGGAGGCGAGAATCTCGATCTCGCGCTGGCGCGCCGTGTAGAAGAGAATGTCGGCACAAAACTCAGTTTGCGCCAGTACCATGCACTGCGAGTGATATGTTCCGCCGCCAAGGAGCGCCTACTCAACGAGCCAAACCTCGATCGGCTACCAATCAACGTTCTGGGTGGGGGACGAGCGGTCGTAGGGCAAATGATAAGCAGCGAGTTAAGCCGCGACGAGGTGAGCGAGCTAATCACTAAGGGTTTCCTACCATTGACTGCTTCCGACGAAATGCCCCTGCGCACGCGCCCCACGGGCCTTCGCGAAATCGGTCTGCCATACGCTACCGATCCCGCCATCACCAAACATCTCGCGGCCTTCCTCAAGCACGCGGCCGTGGCTATGGGTGAAGGAAATGAATCTCAGACGCGTGCCGATGATAGCCCGCCCCCGGCCAGGCCAGACGCCATTCTTTTCAACGGCGGCTTTTGTATACCGGCAATGGTTCGCGAGCGGATCACCGAGGCGATTGCCAATTGGTTTGGCGACAGCAGCGGATGGCGTCCGAAGATTCTGAACCATGAAGTCCTGAGCAGCGCTGTCGCAATCGGTGCTGCCTATTACGGGCGCGTGAGGCGGGGCGCTGGACTGCATGTCAAAGCGGGGAGTGCCAGGACATTTTACGTGGGGATGCGTTCGGAACGCGGCATCAAGGCGGTCTGCTTGCTGCCTGCAGGCACGAACGAAGGCACGACATTGCCCCTTCCGGACCACGAGTTTTCGCTTCTGGCAAACAGGCCAGTTTCATTTCATCTCTACAGCTCGAGCGTTCGTCATGACGAGCACGGTGCCATCGCCGATCTCAATCCCGAGGAGGTCCAGCGCCACGCACCCCTGGTGACACTGCTGCGCTTTGGAAAGAGACTTCAACAGACGGAACTGGCAGTGCGCTTATCGGTGAGCTTTACCGAGGTGGGGACTCTCGAACTCTGGTGCGAGTCGGTGAACTCACCGCACCGATGGCGCCTTCAGTTCGAATTGAGGCGTGAGGCAAGCGCAGCCCATCAGAGCGAGTACATGTCTCCGCCAACCTCAACCTCAATCCGGCATGCTGCGAGTGTCTCGGAGCCGATCCTGAATTCTGCCGTTCGGTTGATTCAGAGCACGTTCACTAGATCTGCAGGAGTTAAGAGTGATCCTGCGGAGCCTGCCTCACTAGTGAGTCGATTGGAGTCCGTCAGCGGGCTAAAAAGGGAGTCCTGGCCTTTGCCGACGGTGCGAGCCTTCTGTGATGCGCTGCTCGAGGTGGCAGACGGGCGAAGGTTGAGTCCGCGACACGAAGTGCGATGGCTGAACCTGTTCGGCCATTGTTTGCGGCCAGGGTTTGGAGACCGGAACGACAACTTGCGGGCGGCCCAAGCACGCCCAATTTATCACGCGGGTTTGGCATTCCCACGGGAGCTTCAGTGCCAAGTCGATTGGTTGGTGCTGTGGCGGAGGGTCGCAGGCGGCCTCAGTGCGGTGCATCAACAAGAATTGTGGAATTACCTCGGAGATCTCGGTATCGGCCGCAGGAAACCCCGCACGCGCTTAAATTCTCAGATTGAGCACGACGGCTGGCGTTTGCTTGCGAGCCTTGAACATCTGCCGGCCACAACCCGCGCCGCCCTCGGAGGTGAGCTGCTTCGCAAGGTGAAAAAACAACCGTCCGACAGCGGCTGGCTATGGTCGGTTGGCAGGATCGGAGCCCGCATCCCGCTTTATGGCTCGCTGAATTGCGTGGTTCCGGCGGAGCGTGCGGCTGAGTGGATCAGTGCGCTTCTGGACTTGCGTGAGCTGATCCCCGAGACGGCCTCCGCCATCGTTCAGCTGGGCAGGCGCGTCGATGACCGCAGCCGCGACATCAAGCCCGAGGTTATACAGTCCGCTATCGCGAAACTGAAGGCAGCCGGGGTTGCAGACGAACATTTTTTGCGGCCACTGTTGGAGTTCACTCCGCCGGTTCGAGCTGATGTGGCGCGCACTTTTGGTGAGCCGCTGCCGAAAGGCTTAGAACTGGAAAGCACTTCGAATTGTTTGTCGCCAGTGACTGCGCTTGCCTCCTAAGCCGCTAGGCACTTGCTTGAGATTATTGCCGTGTGCAGTCTAAGAGGCGACTCTCAGGTCTAGCGGGAGTTTACTGTCCCCAGTAAGACGGAGTCCTGATAACAGAAGTCCCCGTCCCACAAGCCTCGCAGGGGTTATCTCCGGAGCCTCATAAAATCAAGGCTTCCACGCCCTACAACTTTCACGGCAACAATCTAACTCCCTACGAGGGCCTGTTCCCGGTGGCCACTATGTTAGCCCGTCTTTCGCAATAGCAGGTTAGAGAAGCTGGGATTCCAGAAGCTGCTCGAAGAAACTTTGTGGCTCGCGTAACCGCCCCAAAAGGGGCGGCAAGGGCTAACGGTGAAGCGCATCCCACGATACATGCCCGCCTATGAGTTCGCGCTGGCGATCGTGCTGAGCTGTATGTTGCAGGATTTAGCCGCGGCCAGTAACTTCTGTTCCGCATCCTCATCTAGCCTTAGTTTGCGTCCCTGCTCCGGCCACAGCTTGAATTTTGGAACCTTGAGGAGGAGATTCCACTCTTCTGCCTTGTGGAGCATCCGGCGCAACGTTCGTAATGCACAGTTCACGTTCGCTGCTGAACTACCGAAACGCAAGGCCTCCACATGGTCCTTGGTTATCTGGTCCAGACGCATGCCTGCGATGGTTCTGCTGGACAACAGCCGCCAGCCATTTGCGTAGTATTTTCTTGTCTGGTTCGCTAAAGCTGCTGATCGGAGACCCAGCCTAGGAACTGAGTCGCGAGCTCCTGCAGGCTGGGAGCCTTCCGGTCCAACAGACCCGTACCGTCAAGTGCTTGTGAGAACCGCAGAGC
>JASHSL010000402.1 GCA_030040855.1 Terriglobales bacterium | reverse complement strand
CTGGAGTTCGTCCCCATCTCCGCCGTGACGGGCAAAGGCATTCGCCAACTGAAATATGCCATGGCGGCGAAGCTCAAAGAGATCGAAGCCCGTACGCGCGATGAGGACGCAGCGCTCGCTCGGACCGCCGAGAATCTGGTCGAACCAGAGAAGAGTTGAACCCAACGGGCAGGCAACGAGCAAAAGCCCCGGCGGTTGAAATTGTGGCCTCTCGCGCCGGCGGACGGTCGAGCTGAGCCGAACCTTCGGTTCAAGCGCTGGGATGCTAGGCGTGCGCGATTCGCGAACCCGGCTGGAACTCGTATTGGAGAATCTTAGCCGCCAGCTTTGGCTTCATCGCGGGCGCCTCCGCTCCGAGCGTGCGCACGACTTCCCCCCGGCATAGCACCTCTGCCGAGGTCAATCCCGCGATTTCCGGCGGCAGGACCAGGTTAATTTCCAGCTGCACGTTGGGCAAAACCAACGCCTCTGCCTGAAACAACATGCCGGAACGGCTGATGTCTTCCGTGGTTCCAGCGCGCCACTCCGCGGCTCCGATCTCGCGATATCGCAAAGGCAAGTGGAGCCGAAAGCGCTGGGCGCGGAGTGGAGATTTCTTGGTCTTTCGATACGGGGTCTGATTCAAACGAGCAGTCATGAGAGCCTCCTCGGATTGCGATCGATCGAGAACCTGGCGCACTTTTACTTTGAGAAGGGGCAGTGCGAAGGGTTTCTGCAGCAGGTCAATCCCGGCGTCGAGTGTGCCGTTCGCTCCCACCACACTCGCGCTGTAGCCGGACATGTAGAGCACCCTGGTTTGCTTCCGCACCGCGACCATCCTCTGCGCGAGCTCGCGGCCATTCATCCCGGGCATGATCACGTCGGTCAGCAGCAGATGGATGGGGCCCTCGTGAGCCCGGGAGATTTCCAGAGCCATCGCCGGGCCGGCCGCCTCGAGCACTTTGTAACCCAGGGTTTCAAGATATTGCCGAGCCAACTCCCGCAGCGTGGTTTCATCCTCCACAAGCAAGATGGTCTCGTGACCGGGGGGAACCTCCGTCAAGGTGATCGACGTTTCCCCAGCCACGCCTTCGCCAGCTCCGCTAACGCGCGGGAGATAGATCCTGAACGTCGTTCCTCGATTGGGCTCACTTGTGACCCAGATGTAGCCGCCGCTCTGCTTGACAATGCCATAGACCGTGGACAATCCCAGGCCGGTGCCTTTCGGTCCCTTGGTGGTGAAAAACGGCTCGAAGATGTGGGTCTGGGTTTCGGCATCCATTCCCAGGCCGGTGTCGCTTACGGTCAGCATCACGTAATCACCCGGCTCGGCCGGTACCGGGGTACGGCTAGATCCTGCCTCCACCGTGACATTGGCGGTTTCGATGGTGAGTCTCCCGCCGTGAGGCATGGCGTCGCGCGCATTCACCGCGAGATTCATCATGACTTGCTCGATTTGCCCCGGATCAGCCTTGACCAGCCCCAAGTCGGGGCTCGAGACCATGACCAGCTCGATGTCCTCTCCGATCACCCGGGTGAGCAGTTTCAGGTTCTCGGTAATCACGCCATTCAGATCCAGCACTTTGGGGCTCAGCACTTGCTTGCGACCAAAAGCCAGGAGCTGGCCCGTGAGTGCGATGGCACGTTTGGCCGCTTTTGAAATCTCCTCCGCCGGGGCACGGGTCGCCGGACTCGCTCCAGCTCCTTCCAGCAAGAATTCGCAATACCCGGCGATGACCATCAGGAGGTTGTTGAAGTCGTGGGCGATTCCCCCGGCCAGGCGTCCGACGGCTTCCATCTTCTGCGCTTGGCGGAGTTGCTGCTCCAAAGCCCGGCGTTCGGTGACATCTTCGGCAAAAAGTTCGAAATAGGTGCTGTGATCCCGATCTCGAATGGTGCGGCCGGAAAGCCGAACCGTGAGCGGGCCGCCGTCCTTGCGGACCCAATCGGCCATCAGTCCGGTGAAGCGTGCGGCGGCAGCAAAGTGGTCGGCCGCGGCGAACCATTCTTGCGACTCGCGAAACAAAGTCGGTAAACTCCGGCCTACGAGGTCGGAGCCTTCCCGGTAGCCCAGCATGGCAACCAAGGCAGGATTCGCGTTCAGGAGAATGCCCGCCGCGTCGCAGCGGCAGATTCCATAGGGAGCATTGGTCACGAGCGAGCGGAAGTTGGCCTCCGACCGCCACAGTCCTTCTTGGGCCGAACGTAGCGCGGCATTAAACCAGCAGATCAGCAGCGCTACGACGACAAAAAGGATGAGATGTATGATGGCTCTGCGGTATTCGCTGGAGGAATGCCCTGCGCCCAAGGAAAAGTAGGCGCTCACGGTCAAGGCAAACGAGGTTGCCACCAGGCCGGGCTTCCAACCGCCGTACCAGGCGCTGACCATAATGGCCACGGCAAACACTACCAGGCGGCTCTCCACCAGATCGGAAAGCAGCAGGGCTGGGATCAAGGCGAGAATGACACTCAGCACGGCCACTCCATATCGCAGGACGGGCGCTCGTGCCGGCGAAACACTGCGTGGACGAAGGAGGGGAACCTTCAGTGGCATCCAAGATCACTGTAGTTGCCGGGTCAGGGACTCTGCGAGTTACCGAAGTGCCGATGGTCCCGGCTAAGCCGGGCGCTGGACCTAAGGACAAGCCCATTCGGACAAGGGTGTGCCGGGAATCTCGACCAGCGGTTCATGAAGAACCGGCAGGAAGAAATTTTCTCCTGCGCGGGCTCAAGACCGGCTAGAGTTTTGCTGTTCTTCACGCGCAAGCCATGAATATTGGCCTTTTTGGCGGGACCTTTGATCCCATTCACCACGGTCATCTTGCCCTGGCGCGGGCAGCCAAGCAGCGTTGCGCTCTTCGGCGCATTTATTTCGTCCCCGCCAATGTTCCACCCCACAAGCAGAGGCAGCCGCTGAGCTCCTATTGCGATCGCTATGCCATGGTCGTGCTGGCAACCCTGGGGGACAAGGCCTTCATCCCGTCCCTGCTCGAAGCACCGAATTCCGAGGCGCTCAGCTCGAGCTTCCAAAAGCCTTCTTCCCCCCGCACGGTATCCGCTGCCAATTACAGCATCGATACGGTGCGCCGTCTGAAAGGCACACTGCCAAAGGGCGACCGGCTGTTTTTTCTGATCGGCATTGATGCCTTTCGCGATATTGCGAGCTGGCGGGAGCCCGAGGCTCTGCTCGCGGAGTGTGAGTTTATCGTGGCCAGCCGCCCGGGATACTCTTTGGCGGATGTGGCCAACGCGCTGCCGGAGGCACTGCGCCCGAAAGCCTCGGTCACCAAACCATTCTCCAAACAGCCGGCGCGGGGTGAACTGGTCTTGCCCGGTGTCAACATTCATCTGCTCGAGAATGTGCATCACAGCGTTTCGGCCACGGCCATTCGGGAATCGGCTGCCAAGGCACGTTCGTTGACCAAGTTTGTGAGCCCCGCGGTAGCGGAGTACATCCGGAAGATGGAGCTTTATCAAGGCGGTTAAGCGCGCGCGCATCGAGGATGGCACCGAGCTCAAGTACAATGGGAAGCCGCAGAAATCGATGAAGAAGAATGATGTGAAGCGACAGCTGTCGGAAGCGATCAGCGCCTGTCAGGCCAAAAAAGCGGAAGACATCACGATCCTCGAACTGGAAAAGGGCTCGGGAGCCTTCACCGATTATTTTGTGATCTGTAGTGGAACCAACCCGCGCCAGATCCAGGCCATTTCCGATGAGGTCGAAGACCGCCTCGAACAATCGAAACTCCGTCCGGCCCATGTCGAGGGCTACCGCCAAGCCGAATGGGTACTGCTCGATTACATTGATTTCGTGGTGCATGTCTTCTCCGAGAAATCGCGACGCTTTTACGATCTCGAGCGATTGTGGAAATCGGCCAAGCGTCTGCAGCCGGCCGACCTTGCCCGCACCAAGACACGGCGCGCGCGCGAGCCGAGCAAGCGACGGCTGAGAGCCTGAATTCAATAGCTGCGAGCCGTTGCCCATCGCGCGGAGAACGATTTGGCTGATCTCGCGGCAATGGACCGGCTTTGTGGTTACACTGGCAGTGTGAAACTCAAAGTTGCCTGGATCGGCAAGACGAGGAATCCCGCTCTCGAGGCGCTCTCCGAGGAATACCGCAAGCGCTTGCGCCGCTACGTGGAAATCGAATGCGCAGCCCTGAAGGACGAATCGGCGCTGCTGCAGCTTTGCCAACCCAGCGCGCGTCGGCTGCGGTTTGCCCTCGTGCTGGTCGATTCCCGGGGCAAGGAACTCTCTTCGGAGCAGTTCGCCGACTGGCTCGGCGAGTATCGCGACCGCAACTCCCGGCCCTTGTTATTTGCGGTGGGATCGGCCGATGGTTTCAGCCGGGAAGCGCGGGAGGCTGCCACCATGGGGATCTCGCTCGGCAAGATGACGCTCGCGCACGAACTGGCCCGCGTGGTTCTGCTCGAGCAGATTTACCGGGCCTTTACCATTCTGGCAGGGCATCCTTATCACCTGAGCCACTGATTCGCCCGGCCCACCGAAGCGCCTCCCCGGACGCTGTTGGTCGCTGGGGCCGAGCGGCTGCGATCGTTCCGAATGCATTCCTTTTCGTTTCGGCGCCAGGCGCGAACAGGTACAATCAAGGTTCACTTTTCTATGCCAGACATCCGTCGAGGTCTGATCTTAGTGCATACCGGACCGGGAAAGGGAAAAACCACAGCCGCCATGGGCATTGGGTTGCGGGCGGTCGGCCAGGGCATGCGCGTGCTCATGCTGCAATTCATCAAGGGATCCTGGCACTACGGCGAGCTCGACGCCGTCGCCGCGTTCGGCGAGAAGTTCGTCATCAAGCCGATGGGTCGTGGCTTCGTTAAGGTCGGAACGGAGAAACCCGACCCCGAAGACGTGCGCATGGTGGAGGACGCCTGGAGAGAGGCGGAAGAGGCCCTTCATTCCGGTCTGTGGGATCTGGTGATCTTGGACGAGATCAATTACGCGATCAGCTACGGGATGCTCGCGGTTGCCAAGGTTGTCGAGGCGTTGCGAAAGAAGCCTGAAATGGTGCACGTGATCTTGACGGGTCGGAACGCGCATCCGACAATTGTCGAATTAGCCGACACCGTAACCGAAATGCGCCAGCTGAAGCATGCCTATGACCGGGGCGTGTTGGCGCAACGCGGCATCGAGTATTGAGTAGCCTGGGGTCACCCCCGGTTGCCGCTTGGCATGTTTTTATGGCCTGGTTCAAACGACAGTCCGCCGATGTGGACGCCTCGGGAGCGAAGAAGGTTCGCACCGAGGGGTTATGGGTGAAGTGTGACAATTGTCGGCAAATCATTTGGAAGAAGGATCTCGAAGAAAACCTGAATGTTTGCCCCAAGTGCGACCACCACTTCCGCATTGATGCGCGGGCGCGGCTAGCGCTCCTCCTCGACGGCAACCAGTACGAAATTTTTGATAGCAACCTGGTTTCGACCGATCCGCTCAATTTTGTCGACCTGAAGGCCTACAGTTCTCGACTGGCGCAGGCCCAGTCGGAAACCGGACTCAGCGATGCGGTGATCAACGCGCGCGGCAAGCTGAACGACCGGCCGGTCATCGTCAGTGCCATGGAGTATTCCTTCATCGGCGGTAGCATGGGCGCCGTGGTGGGAGAGTCGATCACGCGCGCCATCGAACAATCGATTGAGACCAAAGCCCCTCTGATCATCGTTTCCGCCTCCGGCGGAGCTCGCATGATGGAAGGGGTGGTCAGCTTGATGCAGCTGGCCAAGATCTCGGCGGCTCTGGCGCGGTTGGATGAGGTCCGCGTTCCTTATATTTCCGTGCTCACCGATCCCACCACGGGCGGCGTAACCGCGTCGTTCGCCATGCTCGGGGACCTGAACATTGCCGAACCCGGGGCGCTGATCGGCTTTGCCGGACCCCGTGTGATCGAACAAACCATCCGACAAAAGCTGCCGCAAGGATTCCAGCGCAGCGAATTCCTTCTCGAGCACGGGATGCTCGACGCGGTGGTCCCCCGCCGGCAGATGAAACCCTACCTGAGCCGTGCCCTCGACTTTATGACCCGAGCAGCGTAGGAACCCGTCTCTCCGGGTCCCTCTTCCCCCGAGTCCTGATGGTTCCCACTGCCTCCGCCCTCGCGGCCGGCAAAGTCGAAGGCCGGAAGCGAAACTGGTAAGCTGGTTGGAATGGCGATGGGGGGAAGCTCATATCAAACCGCGGTTGCGCGCATGTACGCCCTGGGCCACGAACTTGCGCAGTGGCCGGCGCACAAGTTTAACCTAGCCCACATGCGGGTGCTGCTCGAAGCTCTCGACCACCCGGAACAACGGTTTGCCGCCGTTCTGGTTGCGGGAACCAACGGCAAAGGTTCGACCTCGGCAACCCTGGCGTCGATTCTCCGCGCGAGCGGCTTGCGAACCGGACTGTACACATCCCCTCACATGGTGCGCATCAATGAGCGCATTCGCATCAATGGAAACCCCATCCCGGATGGCGATTTCGCTTGGCGGCATGATCTTGTCGAGCGCGCCGCCGGTCCTCTGGTCGCCGCGGGAGCCTTGCCCTGGCACCCCAGCTTTTTCGAGATGCTCACCGCCATTGCATTCCAGCATTTCGCCGACGAGAAGGTGGACCTGGCGGTGCTCGAGGTGGGGATGGGCGGCCGGTTGGATGCAACCAACGTGGTCGAACCGCGGATCAGCATCATCACCGACATCTCGCTCGACCATCAGAAGTTTCTGGGCGACACCGTGGCCGAAATTGCCACCGAGAAGGCAGGGATCATTCGCCCAGGCGGGGTCGTGGTCACGCTCCCCCAACAGCCGCAGGCCAATGATGTGATCGGCCGGAAGATCATCGCATTGGAGGCGTGCGCCGCCGATGCGGTGCGGTACGTGCCTCCGGTATCTCCAGGCAGTCCTAACTGGTCAGTGCCGAGCACGCATCGGGACGCAAGCACCGAACCCGCAACCCAGAAAGTCGGCGCGACGGCTCCGCTCTCTCGCTATCCCCTCGAGGTGATGGGCAAGCAGATTCTGGTCGAATCACCGTTGGTCGGTCGGCATCAGTTGAGGAACACAGCCTTGGCAATCGCGGCGGCTGTGGAGCTCAAGCGACAAGGATTTCCAGTCACGCCTGAGGCTGTTGAGCAGGGGATTCGCCAGACGCACTGGCCCGGGCGCTTCCAAGTCCTGCCTTCCCGTCTCCAGGCGCCGGAATTTGTCCTCGACGTCGCCCACAATCCTGCCGGAGCCTGGGCGCTTCGATCCACCCTGTCGCAATACTACGAGGACCGGCCCCTCACCTTCATCTTTGGTGCCATGCGCGACAAGGCCATTGCCGAGATGGCAGAGATTCTGTTCCCCTTGGCGGAGCGGGTAATTGCGACTCGGGCGGACAATCCAAGGTCGGCGACGGTCGAGGAGATTCGCCAGGCGGCAAAGCGTACGGCGACCTCTATCGAGTCGGTTGAGAAGGTCGGCGCGGCGCTCGAGCGAGCCACCCACTTGGTCTCTCCCCCGGGCGTGGTGGTCGTCACCGGCTCGATCTACGTCGTGGGAGAGGCCATCCGTCGACTGGAAGGCAAGGTCTGAACTTGCAAGAAGTGAACACATCCCTTGGCGAAGACGACAAGAGCGCAGAGCGCTTGGATCGATCGCGCCCTGTCTGGGGAGAAGCCGCCGCCCTGCCTCGGAGACAGTACGGGTGGCTCAGCCGCCTGCGCTCGTATTTCATCTTTGACCCGCTCATCTGGGCTTACACCGTCCTGCTCGGGACCATCTCGATCCCGGTCTCGCTGTTCGGAGATAGAGAACGGATCCTACACGGATTTGCCCGACTTTGGTCGCAGCTGATCCTGGGGACGATTTTTTCTCCGCTGAAAGTCCTTGGCCTTGACCAGATTGATACCTCAAAACCGCACGTCTATGCGGTCAACCATGCCTCGGCCCTGGACATTCCCGTTCTCTATGTGCATTTGCCCTTTCAATTCCGCATCGCCTTCAAGAAAGAACTGCTGAGCTATCCCGTGGTGGGCTGGCACCTCAAACGTTCGGGCCAGGTCTCGATTGACCAGCAAAATCCCGCCCGATCGATCAGCAGCATTCGCACCGCCTTGAAAAGCCTCAAGCAAGGTATGCCTCTGGTGATCTTCCCCGAAGGTGGCCGGACCTCGAATGGTAAGATCAAATCTTTCTTGCCCGGGGCATTCTTCCTGGCCATCAAGGCGCAACTCGATATCGTGCCCATTGCGCTGGTGGGGACCTACGAGCTGCTGCCCATGAACACCTACCACATCAAGTGCCGCCCTCTTGAAATGCGGGTTGGACAGCCCATCTCGACGACTGGTTTAACCGTGGAAGACATGGGAGCGCTCTCGGACCGGGTGCGGAGGGCCATGGAGGATCTCTATTACGCGGGACGAGCGGCGACCACCCCGTAGGCCGCAGTTTGGCCCCCCTACCGGAAATCGCTTCTCGCCACGAAGCGCAGCCCAACCTCGAATCACACACGGTTTGCCGCCCAGCAATTCCTTCGAGCTGTTTTATACTGGCTGTACATGGCAGCCAGCATTCAAATCAAGTTTCCCGACGGGAGCACCAAGGACGTAGCGCCGGGCACGACCGCACTCGAGATCGCAAAATCCATCAGTCCGAGGCTGGCCGACGCCGCCCTCGTGGCCAGAACCAACGGGGATCTCGTCGACCTCGCGCGCCCGCTCGAAGAGGATGCCAACCTGCGTATTTTGACCGACAAGGACCCGGAGGCCCTGACCGTCTATCGGCACTCCTCGGCCCATTTGCTGGCCGCCGCTGTGCTCGAATTGTTTCCCGAGACCAAGCTCGGCCACGGTCCGGCAACCGAGACTGGATTCTTCTACGACTTCTACCGCCCTGCTCCGTTCACTCCCGAAGATCTCGAAAAGATCGAAAAGAAGATGCAGGAGCTGGTCGACCGGAATATCCCCTACGTGCGCGAGTTTCTGCCCCGGGCGGAGGGTCTGGCGCAGTTCAAGAAAGAGGGCGATTTCATGAAGTGTCATTTCATCGAGCAATTCACCAAGCCCGATGAAAAGATCTCCATCTATCGCACCGGTACGTTCACCGACTTCTGCCGCGGGCCCCATATTCCCTCCACGGGAAAGATCAAAGCCTTCAAGCTGATGAATATTGCCGGCGCCTACTGGCTAGGCGATGAGAAGAACCCGCAGCTGCAGCGCATTTACGGAACCTCCTTCTTCTCGAAGAATGATTTGCAGGCGTATCTCCGACAGCAAGAAGAGGCCAAAAAGCGCGATCACCGGGTGCTGGGACAGCAGCTCGATCTGTTTTCCATTCAGGATTTGGCCGGGCCGGGTCTGATTTTCTGGCATCCCAAGGGGGGGATCATCCGCAAAGCGATGGAAGACTGGATGTACGCCCAATACATCAAGCGCGGCTATTCCCTGGTCTACACCCCGCACGTGATGCGCAAGCAGCTCTGGCAAACTTCGGGCCACGAAGGCTACTACGCGAACAACATGTTCGACGTCATGGAACTCGATGATGCCGAATACCGCTTGAAGCCGATGAACTGCCCCGGCCACATTCTGATCTACAAAGACTCCCTGAAGTCCTATCGTGACTTGCCGGTGCGCCTGGGAGAATTGGGAACCGTATACCGCTATGAACGCTCCGGGGTCATGCACGGATTGTTGCGCGTGCGCGGTTTCACGCAGGATGATGCCCACATCTTCTGCACCCCGGAACAAATCGAGGGCGAGATCGAAGCTTGCCTTGATTTTGCCTTGGACGTGCTCAAAGACTTCGGCTTCGAACAGTTTCAAACCGAGCTTTCGACCTGGAATCCAGAGGATCGGCGGAACTTCGTGGGCAGCGAGGAGCAATGGACGCGCGCCACCCAGTCGCTCGAGCGTGTGCTGGTGCGCCGCAACGTCGAATTTAAAACCATCCTGGGAGAAGGGGCGTTTTACGGGCCGAAAATCGACATCAAGCTGGTCGACGCGATCGGTCGATTGTGGCAACTTTCGACCATTCAATTCGATTTCAACCTGCCGCAGCGCTTTCAACTGGAGTATGTCGCGGAGGACGGCACCCGCAAGCAACCGCTCATGGTGCATCGGGCGCTCTATGGATCCATCGAACGATTCTTCGGCGTGTTGATCGAGCATTATGCCGGAGCGTTTCCCGTCTGGCTTTCCCCGGTGCAGACCACCGTGATCCCGATCGCCGAACGCCACGTCGCCTACGCGAACGAAATTGGAAAGCAGCTGAAGGCGGCCGGCGTGCGCGTCGAGGTCGACGCGCGCAACGAAAAGATGAATGCCAAGATTCGCGAGCATGCGCTCGCCAAGGTGCCGTTCCTGTTGGTGGTGGGGGACAAAGAGGCCGAATCGGGCAAAGTCAACGTCCGCACCCGGGGGAAAGAAGGGACCGAAGACATGACCAGCGAACAGTTTAGGGAGAAGATCGAGCAGCTGATCGGAAGCCGGAGCTCCCGCCTATCCTAACTCCGCCCGCCTGCGCTAGCGCCGCCCCCGGGCGGGCTGAATTTCTTCGACATCCACCCAATCGGTGGGATAGCAACCGGTATAGCATGCGCTGCAGTAGGTGGTCTTCTGACCGTCGCCGCAGGCCTTCTTCAAGCCCTCCACCGAGAGATAGGCGAGCGAGTCGGCGCCGATGAACTCACGGATCTCTTCGATGGATTTATTGGCGGCAATCAACTCCCGCATGGACGGAGTATCTACGCCGTAAAAGCAGGGCGAGATGGTCGGCGGGCAGGAGATCCGCATGTGCACTTCGCGGGCGCCGGCGCCGCGCACCATGCGTACAATCTTGCGGCTGGTGGTGCCGCGCACGATCGAATCGTCGATCAACACCACGCGCTTGCCCTCGAGCAGGCTGCGCACCGGGTTCAGCTTCAATTTAACTCCGAAATCGCGCACGCTTTGCAGCGGCTCGATGAAGGTGCGCCCCACATAATGATTGCGGATCAGTCCGAAGCGGAACGGAATCCCGCTTTCGGCGGCATAACCCATGGCGGCGCTGACTCCAGAATCGGGCACCGGAACCACCATATCCGCCTCGGCGGGTGCTTCCCGCGCCAGTTCTCGCCCCAACTCCGCCCGGCTTTCCTCGACCGCCCGCCCAAACACCAAGCTGTCGGGTCGAGAAAAATATACATGCTCGAAAATACAGCTCGATTGAGGCTGGGGGGGAGCGAAGAACCGGGAGGTAATGCCCGACGGACCGGCCACCATCAGTTCCCCCGGCTTCACATCGCGCTCAAACGTGGCGCCGATCAAGTCGAACGCACAGGTTTCCGACGCGAACACGATCGTGTCCCCGTTCGGTCCCCCGCCACCGGGAATTCTACCCAGGGCCAGCGGCCGGAAGCCGCGAGGGTCGCGGGCGGCATAGATGCGATCGGGACTGATCATGACCAGAGAGAATGCGCCCTCCACCTGCCGTAGCGCATCCGCCATGGCATCGAGCAGGGCTTGCTCTTTCGACCGGGCAATCAAGTGCACGATCACTTCCGTATCGCTGTTGGTCTGAAAGATGGACCCCTGGCTTTCCAGGTGGCTGCGAATCACGCTGGCATTGACCAGGTTGCCGTTGTGCGCCAGGGCGATTGTTCCTTTGTTGGACTGCACCCGGATCGGCTGCGCATTGAGCAGGGCGGAATCGCCGGCCGTCGAATAGCGGGTGTGCCCGATGGCCAAATTCCCGTGGAGCTTACTTAGAACTTCCTCGCTAAAGATCTCGGCAACCAGGCCCATGCCCTTATGGAGGCGCAGGGCGTCGCCGTCGGAAGTCACGATGCCCGCCGACTCCTGCCCGCGATGTTGCAACGCATGCAGCCCCAGATAAGCGAGCTTCTCCGCCTCCGGGTGAGCATAGATGGCTACCACGCCGCAGGCTTCGCGAAATTTGTCAGCCTTGGGCATTCTGCAATCGATTTCGCCGCGCGCGTTCTCCTCGAGGGGGGCGAGTCAGCGCGCCCCCTCCGGGTCCGTCCTCAACGCCGCCTCAAACGCGCTCTCATAGCATTCTCGCAAGGCGCGAACCGAAGACGATACCAGCCGACGGTGATCCAGCTTGATCTCTAAGCGTTGGCCGGCGGTCTCGCCAATCTGCTCTGCGGAAATTCCGTATTTCCTGGCCACGGCTTGAATTCGAGGGAGGTTCGCGTGCTCGCAGGAGATTACAATCCGGCTGGCGTCTTCTCCGAACAGGATAAACTCCGGAGCCAGCTGCTCCTCAGAGCGCAAGTCGACTTCGGCTCCCACGCCTTTGGCGAAGGTGGATTCGGCCAAGGTGACGGCGATGCCGCCCTCCGAGCAGTCATGGGCCGAATCGACCAGGCCGGAGTGAATCATGGCCAGGATTGCCTTCTCGAGCGCCGCTTCTCGTTCGAGTTCGAGAGCAGGAGGGAAACCCCAGAGTTCGCCCAACACTGCTTTGGCATATTCGGACGAACCAAACTCCGATTGCGCATCGGTGAGATCTCCCGGCTCGGAAGCTCGCAGCAAGACCACGGTTCGCCCCGGCTCGCGGAAATGGGGGAACACGGCGCGGCGAACGTCATCGAGGATTCCGACCACCCCCAGGACCGGCGTGGGATAGATGGCTTCCCCCAAGGTTTCGTTGTAGAAACTGACGTTGCCCCCGGTAATCGGAATATCCAGCTCCTCGCAGGCGCGGCTAATCCCGTCGACGACCTGTGAGAACTGCCACATGATCTCCGGTCTCTGGGGATTGCCAAAGTTCAGGCAATTGGTGGCGCCCACGGGAGTTGCCCCGGTACATGCCACGTTGCGCGCCGCCTCGACGACCGCGTGCATCGCCCCCAGTTGCGGGTCGAGATAACACCAGCGGCTATTTCCGTCGAGAGCCATCGCCAGGCCGCGACTCGAGCCTTTGATGCGAATCACTCCCGCGTCGCCTGCGCCGGGCGCTGCGACGGTGTTGGTTTGCACCATGTGATCGTATTGCTGCCATATCCAGCGTTTGCTGGCAATATTGGAGCTGGCCAACAACCGTTCGAGATCATCCGCAAGATCGGGCTTCGGATTCCGTTGGATGGCCGATGGCATTTCTCGCGGGACCGCGGGTTCCCAGCGCTTCATGGGGCGCCGGTAGGCGGGGGCATCGTCGGTAAGCGCACGATTGGGAATGTCGGAGACGATCCTTCCGTGCTCGAGCACCCGCAGGTTGCCACCCGACGTAACGCGCCCGATCTCGACTGCGTCCAGCCCCCATTTTTCAAAAATGCGGAACACTTCCTGCTCCCGGCCCTTCTGCGCCACCAGCAGCATGCGCTCCTGGGATTCGCTAAGCATGATCTCGTACGGGCTCATGCCCGTTTCCCGTTGCGGCACGCGATCGAGTTCGATCTCGATTCCGACTCCGCCCCGCGCCCCCATTTCGCAGGTGGAACAGGTCAAGCCAGCCGCGCCCATGTCTTGAATGCCGACCACCGCTCCGGTCTGCATGGCTTCGAGGCAAGCCTCGAGCAGAAGTTTCTCGAGGAACGGATCTCCCACTTGCACGTTGGGGCGTTTGGCCTCGGAGCCTTCCCCAAATTCCGCGCTGGCCATGGTGGCCCCGTGAATGCCATCGCGACCGGTCTTTGCCCCCACATAGAGGACCGGATTCCCTTCCCCCGCGGCCCGGGCGTAGAAAATCTGGTCGCGCCGGACCAGCCCGAGGGCGAAGACATTCACCAGGGGATTCCCCGAGTAGCAGGGTTCAAACTTGGTCTCCCCGCCAAGGTTCGGCACCCCAAAGCAGTTGCCGTAAGATGCAATCCCACTCACGACTCCTTCAAGAAGAGCATGGTTCTTGCGGATCTCGGACGGGTTTCGAGGGCGGCCGCTCGCGGCCTGAAGGGGCCCGAAGCGCAGCGAGTCCATCACCGCGACCGGCCTTGCCCCCATGGTGAAAATATCGCGCAAAATACCGCCTACTCCGGTCGCCGCGCCCTGAAACGGCTCGATGAAGGAGGGATGATTGTGGGATTCGATTTTGAAAGCGCACGCCCAGCCCTCGCCGATATCGATGATCCCCGCATTTTCCCCCGGACCCTGCACCACCCGCCGGCTGTATGTCGGCAAGCGTCGCAAATGAACGCGAGAGGACTTGTAGGAACAGTGCTCGCTCCACATCACGCTGAAGATGCCGAGCTCGGTCAGGGTAGGCTCTCGGCCGCCGAGCAGTTGCTTGACTTTCTCGTATTCTTCCGGCGTCAGATCGTGTTCATGAACCAGTTCCGGGGTAATGACCGAGGCGACGACGGTTTCCATGGGAAACTCTATTTTCGCATGGCAAGCGCAGGATGGACAGCGATCTATTTCGAATTGACGGCAGCAGGATCTGGGCCCCTGCTACCTCACATCCATCGAGCTTCGCGGTCGATTGGCGCGCTCCTCGGAGCTGGCCGGCCAGGCTTCGAGCGCCACGCGCTGCTGATGGTGGCTGTAGGGAGAGAGCAAGCCCAGGGTCACGAGAACGGCGGGAATCAAATAGGCGAACGTAACGGCAACCCACATCAATGCGCCCGCGTATTCCTGGTCCTCGAGAGCAGAAATGTAAACCGGTCGCTGCGCATGAAGGTAGCAGGGATAGACGACGCGGTCACAGAATGCAAGAAAGGCCGAGAGCGCATCGCAAGGTAAAGTGGCGAGGAACAGATACAGCGGGTGCCACCATTGGAGGGCTCTTCCACGCGTCGACCAGGCCTGGCTCAGCGGCCACCAAAAGAGAATTCCGCCAATGAGAAAGCTTCCCCACTCGATTGTGTGCCAGGTGTGCGATCTCATCGCGAGATCGAGGCTCGCGGGAAGATGCCAGGTCATGAGGAGCGCCGTGGCGGTGAGAAAACAAACCGCGGGATGGACCAAGACTGCGCCCAGTCGCTGGATGGGTGGCCAATCGAGCAGCAACCTGGCACAGCCAGCCAGGAATTGTGGAAGACCACGCTCGAGGAAGCGTTGGGGTTGTGCGAGCAACAGCAGCGGCGGAGCTACGGTCATCAGCAAAAGGTGTTCGACCATGTGCAGAATGAGCAATTGACCATCCCACGCGGCCAGGGGAGAGGCGACTGCAGTCCAGACCAATAGCCCGCCCCCCAGAAACGCGCCCAGCCGCCATCCTGAGATCTCGTCCGCCCGGCGAAGCCGATACCAGCCTCGCAGATAGATCGCCACCATCGTTAGCAAAACTGCGGTGATGGCGATCGAGGATCCCCTCGACCCCAACCAGGATTGGGCCATTGCCATCATCGATCCCCCCGAATCGGAGACGAATTCGTTTGCGCGTCGATGTGAAGTGCGACCGCTCGTGAGGCATTGACCGCCGGGGTCTGATTAGGCGGATGGAGGGTTTCAAGAAACGCCACCAGGGCGGTGGTTTCCGCGGGCGTAAGATTCTTCGCGTAGGCGGGCATATTGCCACCGCCTTGGATCACCTGGCGAATCAGCTGATCGTGAGTCAGCCGGAGTGCAACCCGATCGAGCGCCGGTCCACGCTGTCCCCCTTGTCCCTTCAAGGAATGACAGTTGTGGCACTGCTTGGCTTGAAACACCAGAGCGCCCTGACGCTCAAGGGAAGTCGCACCGTGAAGATACTCGGGCGGAATCGGCAGGCCACTCCAGGCATTCATGACCGGACTCCAGGGGGTGTACTCCCCTAAACGAGTCATTGTGCCGAGAGCGACCGCGATCAGGAGCACCGAGAGCACCGCGATCGGCCGGCGCCGCCAACTTTTCTCTCCTTCGCCGGCGACCAAGGGAAGGATCAGCAAGACGGTGAGTGCGATCGCCGGTCCGAGGAGCATGATCGGCGTCTCGGCGGCCGGAGGAAGAAACGATAGCAGGGCATACAACCACAGGAAGAAGAAGTCCGGTCGCGGCGCCGTCTGAATAATTCTTGGATCCGGCTGTCCTCCCGGACCAAACGGGCCAAAGTAGGCTGCGCAGCCGGCGATCAACACCAGGATGAAACCGGAGAAGAGGATGTCCTTCCACAGCGCGTCTGGCACAAAGGGCACGCCCTGTTGGTGCGTGAGCTCACGATATTCCTGCAAATAGCTGGAGCGCCGGACGATTCGTCCGGGCATGGGCCATTCATTGATTCCCAGCTTCAGCACCATCAGCAGGTGCACCCCGACGAAGGCAATCAGCAGCCCGGGGATTAAGAAAACGTGCAGCGCGAAGAAGCGGGTAAGCGTCGCGCCGGCAATGATCGGACCGCCGAGCATCAGCTGAACCGACCAAGGTCCGATCACCGGCACCCGGCTGGCGATCGAGGCCCCGATGCCCAATCCCCAATAAGCGTCCTGGTCGAAGCGCAAGACTTGACCGCTAAATGCCATGGCCAAGGTCATAAGCAGGAGGAAGACGCCCACGATCCAGGTGAGCTCTCGGGGAAACTTGTAGGCTCCAAAGAGAAATACTTGCACCATATGGAGGAGTACGATGGCAACCATGAAATTCGAGCCCCAACCGTGCAAGGCTCGAATGAACCAACCGAGCGAGACGCCCTGATTAAGAGTCTGCAGGCTGTTCCAGGCTTCTCCCGCTGAGGGCACATAGATCAGCGCGAGCAGAATGCCAGTCACTACCTGCAGGAGGAAGACGGTGAGCGCGGCACTGCCGAAGACGTAGAACCAGCTGGCGCTCTTGCGGGGAACCAGATGCTTCATTGTCTCCTGAAGTGGGTCGCCCAGCGGAAGCCGCAGATTGAACCACTGGCCGAGCCTGTCGATCAAGCGCACTTGGATCCTCCCCGTTGGCCGTAGGCTGCACGTCCAGGAGTCGGCATCTCGCCCGCCTTGATGAAAAGCTGTCCCTTCTCAAGCTTGTAGTGGTACTGAAACAATCCGCGCTCCGGCGGTCCGGAGGCGCGGGACCCATCCTGGTAGTAGACGCCTCCGTGGCAGGGGCACAAGAACAGGTTGGACTGGGGGAACCAGCGAACCGGACATCCTAAGTGCGCACAGTTGACGGCGAAAACCTGGAAGGTGTGGTCGTCCACATTTCGAACCCAGCATGCGATGTCGTCGGTTTCTCCGTCCCAAGCATTGACCACGGGATTTCGATAGGTGGCGAGCCGGGTCTGGCCGGCCGGAAACTGTTCCAGCCCACCAAGAGAAAGCCACGACTCATAGCCAACCTTCCGTTCGCGAGTTACCGGTGAAAGCAGATACCGCAGGATGGGCACAGCGACACAAGCGCCCACGATGCCGTTGAAAGCCAATCCCAATTTTACGAGCATTGTGCGTCGGGACGTGCGATTTTCTGTGTTCATCGATGTTCTCCCTCGGCTCGGTCAGCCGGAAGCGGGTACGGCTGGCCGGGAAATTGCGGTCTCTGGCTGGAGAGCCACGCGACGACGTCGGAGATCTCCTGCTCGGACATGGGATGGCCTGGGACGTCGTCGCGCCAATCCGGTGCACCCAGTTCGGGGAGGCCTGCGATCACGATGGTGCGAAGATGTTGCTCACTCACGAGAGCCAGATAGGATCCATTCACGACAGAGCTGGCCTTCTTTCCTCCGCGGCCGTCCGCACCATGACAGGACGAACAGTAGGTTCGAAATACATCGGCACCCCGTTGCGGGTCGCCAGGCGTCTGGGCCCGAAAAGGCGGAGGAACGATTCCCCCGAGAGCATCGGGGTTCGCCCAGGATCGAATTCCTTCGACTAGGGAATCGATCTGCCGGTCGGTGAGCATTCCACCTGCACTTTGTGCAAATGCCGGCATGGAGGTGCCAGCTACTCCCTGGGCGGTCGTGCGGCGAATCACACTGTCGTCGGCAATTGCGAGCAACACGGGATTGGCCAGAGCGCTGGCGGCTCCGCCCTTGCCATCCTCGCCGTGGCATCCCGC
Source organism: Terriglobales bacterium (assembly GCA_030040855.1). GTDB lineage: Bacteria > Acidobacteriota > Terriglobia > Terriglobales > Acidobacteriaceae > JAFAGX01. The sequence goes on along the minus strand of JASHSL010000402.1, from coordinate 2,590 downwards.
GCAGTTCTCCCGATAGAGAACCTTGAATGCCACGATCTCGCTTGGCGGTTGAACCTCGGATTTGGCCGGCACGGCCCCGGGAGAGCTTGTGCAGGCGTCCGCAGCCCAGACAGCCAGAATGGCCAGTGGACCGAGAATGGCTCGACGGTTCATGCCCGTTTGCTCGCCTTATGCTTTTCGATCCTTCGGGTCCATCGCACCGGGTGCTTCGATCCCGGCGCGGACGCCAAAGGGCAGGTATTGCCAGGTGCGTACGCGCTCTTGCGTAGAGACTACGATGCCCGCGGCGACGCCGAATCCCATCTGTGAAATGACAAACCACATCCAGTCAATCCGCTGGTTTAGCACCGGATTGATGGCGTCGAGAATGCTGTAAAGAAGGGCCGACCAAAGAACCGGCGCAATGAGGCCTCCCAGTAGGATCGGGTGGCGTGGAAACATGGGAAGAGCCACGCCGTAAAGCAGGCCGACCAGGACCGAACAAAGCAGGTGAATGAGCGTGGCGATGATGAGCGCACCCCAATGAAACTGAGAGATTTGCTCGATTGCGCTTCTGCCGGGAAAGAATCCGACCGACAAGAGATTGATGGGATACCAAACTCCGTGGCCACTGATCACTCCATAGAGCATGGCCAACGCGGCCATGACCACGCCTCCGGCGAGGCCACCTTTGACGCCGGCGGAGATGGGATAGATTTCTATCGGTAAGCGTGCGCGATGCAGATCCTCGGCCATCCAGGGGACGCGCGCCACTCGCGGGCGCTTGGTAGAAATCGGCACTACCTTTTCCAGCACCGGGACGAACTCGTGCTTTTCCTGCGGCAACACGTCACGAAACCATCCCACGCTACCCGCAATCGCCAGCATTGCGCCTAGGATGCTGAGCGAGGCGCTGGTCACCAAACCGGCGAAGAGCAATGCGATGCCGAAGGCCAGCACAATCGGCCACGCGGTGGGTGACGGTAACGCGACTCGGTTGCGCTCGCCGGTTTCCTCTCGTCTCGCGGATTCAGCCATCATGTTCGATTTTCCTTCAACGCCCAACGATGTAGACGACCGTGAACACTACCACCCAGACGGCATCGACAAAGTGCCAATAGAGAGACAAAACATCGAGGCGCTCCGCATGCTCCGCTCTTACCCATCCGAGCAGACTGAAGGTCATGACAAGCGATAGCAAGAGAAGACCGACCAGCACGTGAAACCCGTGCAGTCCGACCAGGGAATAGTAAGTTGTTCCGAACAGGTTCGTGCTGATGGTGAGGCCGTCTTGATAAATCAAACGATGCCATTCCCTGGCAGTTCCAGAAAGAAAGGTCGCTCCCAGCGTAATTGTCCCCAACCACCATGCCGAAAAAGCCCGAGGCTTGTCCGAGCGCAGCGCCCGGACCGCGAGATGAATCGTCAGGCTGCTCGAAAGCAGGCAGATGGTATAGAAGACCGGGACCGAGAGGACCTCTTGCGGCAGAGGTCCGGAAACGCTCTTGCCGATATAAAACAAATAGGCCACAACAAAAATCGTAAAGATCGAAGATTCGGCTGCGATTAGGCCGAGCATTCCTACCCGTCCGCGGGAAGGAAGCTTCCACTCCTCGATGGCCGCAAGGGAGGCGGATGCGGAGGGCAACCCGTTTTCTTCGATCATTCGTACCTCCAATCAGGATCGTCCGGATGTTTCAGGTCCCAAAGGGGCCGACGGCTGCGAACCCTTGGAATCTCAGCGAAGTTATAAGCGGGAGGCGGAGACGGGGTCGACCACTCGAGAGTCCATGCATCCCATGGATCACCACCGGCGCTCGGACCGCGGAAATACGACCAGACGAGGTTCAGCAGTAACACCAGAACCCCCGCGGCTTGGAAGAATACGCCAACCGTCACGATCAGATTCCAAATGTCCCAGCCACGCCCTGGCTCGTAGGTATAGATGCGGCGCGGCATGCCCAGCATGCCCGGGACATGCATGAAAGTAAAAGTGAGGTGGAATCCAATCAGGAACAGCCCGAAGTGCAGCCGGCCGAGGGTTTCGTTGTACATCCGTCCCGTCACCTTGGGGAACCAGTAATAGATGGCGGCAAACGTGGTGAAAACAATCCCGCCCACGATTACGTAGTGGAAGTGAGCCACCACGAAATAGGAATTCCCGAGTTGCCAGTTGAAGGGGGCGCAACCCAACATGATTCCGGTGAGACCCGCGATCAGAAACTGAAAAAGGAAGCCAATCGAAAACAGCATTGGCGTCTTGAATATAATCCTTCCTCCCCACAGGGTCGCCAACCAGTTGAAGATCTTGATCCCCGTGGGCACAGCGATCACCATGGTGGAGAACACAAAAAAGGTGTTCAGACCGGGGCCCATCCCGACCGTAAACATATGGTGCGCCCATACACTCATGCTGATGAACCCAATGGCGACGGTCGCCGCGACCATGACGGAATAGCCAAAGATGGGCTTACGGGAAAAGACCGGGATGATCTCGGAAGCGAAGGCGAAGGCGGGGAGGACCAGGATGTAGACTTCCGGATGCCCGAAGATCCAGAAAAAATGCATCCACATCACCGCTGACCCTCCCGCCTGGGTGTCGAAAAAATGA
>JASHSL010000401.1 GCA_030040855.1 Terriglobales bacterium | reverse complement strand
ACACGGGTAATCTGCAAGCCGCCGTCCACGGTTTTGCGCGTGTGGCTTCGGCCGTAAACGAAAGCGCCAGCGTATCTCGGGTTGTGCAAAATACGCAGCACCTGACTCAGTCCCAGTACACTCCACACCAGATCTCCTTTTTGTGGGCCCCAGTGCACGCGTCGCGGGAACAGCAGATTTTGGCGTCGGAAGGTTCTTACCGTGGCCATCGCCGATCCTGTGCGGCGGAACGTGTCGAACAACAACCGCAGAGCGCCTTGCACTTGTTTGTCCGGATCGAGCACCAATCTACCTTCGGAGTTATAAAGCAATCCAATGGATGGCCGCATCACGAGTTCCCCCCGTCTGGCTTTATTGAGGATTCCACCCTGTAAGCGCGCCCGCAGAACGTGCAGTTCTGCTTCTGACATGGTTCCTTTTAAACCCCGAACAAACAGCACCGTATGTTGCACTGCGCGGATGTACGGTAACGATTGCTTCGGAGGCTAGTTCCTACTGCGGTCAATCGGGACGGGTGTGCCGCGTCTTTTGGCGACCTGAACCCTGGGTACTGATCCGGCTCCGTAGCGGGGTATTGCTGGCTCTCCCATGGAGCTGGACGAATCTTCCCAAGCCGGAAGTTTCTTCCCCATCTGGCCGCGCGCCCGCCCTCCTTTCTCTTCCTGCCTTGCGGGATCTAGTTCGATTCCTTCGCGGCCGGGAAGAGCGACGCCGAGGATCGAGGGAGCTGTGAGCCCTCAGTTTGTCATTAACGATCTAGTGACCGGGGTCTGGGAAAATCAGCTTCGGGTGCAGGGTGCAGCCGTATGCTCGAAGGTACTGGACCTGCTCAAGATTCGATCGCCTCGGGCGGGATTACCCACGAATTTCGAGCTGCGCTCCGCGGATAATGCCGCCCTTACAACCACATTGACCCCCCGCGTGGGGAGAGTGGCTGTGTTGTCCACCTCCGACATGGCCGCATCGTCGATGTCTCCGCGGCGGTCAGCGGGAACGAGCAAACACGCCGATGCAATCTTCTACGATTCCGCCTTTCCTGTTTCTCCAATCCACTGGAACTCGCAAACCCAGCGGTCGTGTGAGCGGAAGGATGCGCCGAGTGGGGCGGAGGAGGGACGACTCCGCGACGATGCGAATCGTCAGCAGTTTCGGGTTGCCCTGCTTGAAAATTGCAGTTTCTTTGCTCACCTCGTGCTGCGCCAGGTGCGTGCAGAAAGTGATCCGTCCCGTGGTTCATTAGAACAAGATTCGTCGCGAAAGAAGTTGAGCGCAGTTCGAGTCTCGCCCAGGCCGCCAAAGGCTGATGTGCTGCTACCGCCACAACCGGAGGAACCAGCTCTTCCACCGGAGCTGCCTTCCTCTCTTTTGCCAACTCTATGGACCGAGGTAGGCTGCCGCCACGTGCGGACTCTCGTTTCCGAAAAGGAGCGCCCATGAATGCGGGGAAGATTCAAAGCTTGCACTATGAACGCATGGCCTACGTCTATGTGCGACAATCCACTCCCTGGCAGGTCAAGGAAAATCGGGAAAGCACCGAGCGGCAGTATCATCTGCGCGAACGAGCCCTACAGTTGGGCTGGCCCGAGAGTCATGTGGAGGTCATTGATGAGGACCAAGGTCGAACCGGCACCTTTGCGACCCATCGCAGCGGTTTCCAACGCTTGGTGACAGAAGTAGGCTTGGGCAAGGTGGGTATCGTATTGATGCTGGAAGCGTCGCGACTGGCCCGCAATAACAGTGACTGGTATCGGCTGATTGAGATCTGTGGATTAACCCGTACCCTGATCGGGGATGAGCAGGCCATCTACAGTCCACGGGAACCGAACGATCGATTATTGCTGGGAGTAAAAGGGACTTTGTCGGAAGCAGAACTATTTACGCTACGCACGCGATTGTACGAAGGACGCTGGAATAAGGCGCGCAAGGGACTGCTGCAGTTTATGCTGCCCACCGGCTTTGTGCGCGGTGCAGAGGGGAATTGGGAAATGGATCCCGACGCACAGGTGCGCGCACGGCTGGCGTACTTGTTCGACTCCTTTCGTCGCCATGGAGTAGCTCGGCATGTATTGCACGATTTAAAACAACAAGCCTTGGATCTACCGACCCGAGTGGCGACGCGGGATGGTTACGGCACGCTGATCTGGAAGACGCCCAGCTTGAGCGCCGTGGTGCGCATCCTGCGCAACCCGGCCTACGCCGGAGTGTACGTGTTCGGTCGCTGGGAGTACTCTGGAGAGCGCCGTTCGGCGAAGACGGGCAAGGTGCTTCCCCATCAGCTTCCCGTGGCACAATGGCCGGTGAAGATCGATGCTCACCACGCGGCCTATATCAGTTGGGAGGAGTATGTGAAGAACTGTGAGCGATTGCACCAGAACTGGAATAGCGAGGCAACGCAGGGTGTGGCCCGAGAAGGGAATGCCCTGTTGCAGGGGATCGTGTACTGCGGAATCTGCGGCCGCAAGATGGGAGTGCAAAATCGCGCCCTGAGTGAGAAACGATCTCCTTCTTACATTTGTCAATCCAGCTACCATAACGGAGAAGCAGAGAAGATCTGCCAGAGCATGACCTCGCGTCCGGTAGATGCAGCGATCGCGAAAGCATTTTTGGAGTCCGTTTCCCCGATGAGCTTAGAAGTAGGACTGCGAGTTCTGGATCAACTGGAGCAGGACTTAGCTGCCCAACGCCGCCAGCGGGAATTGCAACTGGAGCAGGCGCGCTATGAGGCGCGGTTGGCGCAGCGGCAGTATGACGCGGTGGATCCGGACAACCGTCTGGTGGCATCGGAGTTGGAGCGACGATGGAATGAGAAATTAGAGAGAGTAGCCCACCTAGAGCAAGCCTATGCGCAGGCAGAAGAAGAAGCCGAATGGAATCTCAGCCCCGAAGAACGCCAGGCGATCCAGGAACTTTCCCAGAATCTGCCTCAGCTGTGGGGAGCCCCGAGCACCACGAATGAGGAGCGCAAGCGTCTGCTGCGCATGGCCATTGAGTCGGTCCAACTGGATGGGGTGAGCAAGCCTGGGGAAATCGACGTGCAGATTCGGTGGCGCTCGGGTGTGCTAACTAATTTCGCCGTCCCACGTACTGCGCCGGGCGAGGGGTCTCTCAAGACACTCCGAGAAGCTGTCGTGAAGATTCATGAAATGGCCGGCCAGTACACTTATGACGAGATCGCCGATCGTCTGAATGAGGCGGGTTATCGGACGGCATTCGGGCGCCTTTTCACCCACCAGCACGTGGGCTATATCTGCCGACGGGATGGAGTGGCATCGGAGCGTGAGCAGCACCCGAAGCCACACCGAGCTCCCCCCGAGAACGT
>JASHSL010000400.1 GCA_030040855.1 Terriglobales bacterium | reverse complement strand
GCAATGTGTATGGCAAAGTGCGCGCCATGTTGGATGATCGGGGAAATCAGCTGCAGGAAGCTCCTCCCTCGACCCCGGTGGAGATTTTGGGTATCGAAGGACTGCCGCAGGCGGGCGATCAATTTGTGGTGGTTGCCGATCGAGATAAGGCGCGCGGCATTTCCGATTACCGCGAGCAGAAGGCTCGGGAAGCCGCTCTGGCGAAGAGTTCCCGCGTGTCGCTCGAGGGCTTGGCCGAGCAGATGAAGACGGCCGGCACCAAGGAGCTCAACATCATTCTCAAGGGTGACGTGCAGGGTTCGGTTGAAGTTTTGAGCGACCTGCTGGGCAAACTTTCAACCGACAAGGTCCGCCTCAAAGTGTTGCGCACCGGCGTCGGCGCCATTACCGAGAGCGACGTTCTGCTGGCCTCGGCCTCGAACGCCATCATCATCGGCTTCAGTGTTCGCCCCGAACGCAAGGCCCAGGAGTTAGCCGAGCAGGAGAAGGTCGACATCCGCCTGCACTCGATCATTTACGAGCTGCAGGATGAAATCAAGCGCGCCATGAGCGGTCTGCTGGAGCCCACGGTCAAGGAGGTCTATCAAGGGCGCGCCGAAGTGCTCGAAACCTTCCGCATTCCCAAAGTGGGCACGGTCGCTGGCTGCAGGGTGGTCGATGGCTTCGTTAAACGCGATTCCGAGGTGCGACTGCTGCGCGACAATGTCGTCATCTTCAAGGGCCGAGTCGGATCCTTGCGCCGCTTCAAGGAGGATGCCAGCGAGGTTCGCAACGGGATGGAGTGCGGCATCGCGATTTCCAATTACGGAGACATCAAGGTCGGCGACACGATCGAAGCCTTTGTCACCGAGCGAATCGCGGCGGAAGTCATTGCTTGAGCTGAGGCGGCCATCCTTCCCGGCCCCGCTCCGCGAATCCCTGCGGAACGACCGACGGCTGGACCATGATTGCTTTTCTTACCCTCGAACTCGCCATCGAAGATGCGCAGTCGCTCAAAGACAAGCGGCGAATCGTACGCAGCCTGAAAGACCGGTTGCGCTCTCACTTTAACGTCTCCGTGGCAGAACTCGACGCGAATGGGTTGTGGAACCGCGCGACCATCGGCGTGGTGAGCGTTTCCGATTCGCGCGACTATCTGGATGGATTGATGAGGAACGTCGAACGCCAGGCCGTGCGGATCGCCAACAACGGCGGCGCAGAAATCGCCAGCTCGTTTCTCGATTTTCTTTAGAACGCCCGGGCGGGAAGAGTTCTCCTTAAGGCCAGGCGTGCCGACCATCCTGTGAAGGCCGGCCTTCGGTACAAGCGGTCTGGGTGCCCGCCGGCATGACCGTCGTAAGGTTACCTTTCTCGCCTGCAGGCCGCCACCACGAGCGTCTCTCCTCCCCGAGGGAGACGGCCACCTTCACGGGAGCACGGAAGTACCCAGATGCCCGAATTCGCGGACAGACCCGAGGCGGATTTTCTGGTATCCTCATGGGTTTTACTCCGAGGCGAAACACCGTGGAACGGCGCGGCCAGAAGTACCATCGGGAACGGCTCGGGGAGGCCTTGCGCGAGGAAGTCGAGAGCATCCTCGAAGGCGAGCTGAAGGATCCCCGGATTGGCCTGGTCAATGTCAGCCGGGTGCAGTTGGCGGAGGATGCCCGCTCCGCGCGGATTTTCGTCGTGCCGGCAGGCAGCGAAGAGGAGGCGGAGCGAACCCTCGAGGGGTTGGCCTCCGCCGTCGGTTTTATCCGGCACACCATCGCCGACCGTTTGCATTTGCGCCGCGCCCCGGAGCTTTTCTTTCAGTTGGATCGCTCCTCCGCGTACGAGGCCCGCATCAACGAACTTCTGAATCGGGTGAAGAAACACCGCTCGTAAATCAGTTCGGAGGCGGTTCGCCAGACATGTTGAAAGAGGTCCTAAAGCAGGTCGAGCAGCGGCAGCGATTTCTGTTGACGTCCCATGCTCGCCCGGATGGCGATGCCATCGGCAGCGCGCTGGCGTGCCGCCAGATCCTGCGCTTGATGGGCAAGCAGGCCGAGGTGGTGCTCGCCGACGGTGTGCCGCGAATCTATCAGCCCTTGCCGTTTGCCGACTCGATCATGCACGCGGAACGTGTGGAGGAGGACTACGAAGCGGCCATTCTCTTGGAGTGTGACAGCATTCGGCGCACGCGCCTGGCGGGCTTGGAGAATCAGTTTCTGATCAGCATCGACCATCACCTGAGCGGGCGTCCGTTCGCGCATGTGAATTGGATCGATCCCCAGGCGGTGGCCACAGCGGAGATGATTTATAGGCTGGCGCGCGAAGCCGGAGTAAGAATTTCTTCCGAAATTGCGACCTGTCTTTACACGGCGGTGCTGACCGATACGGGCTCCTTCATGTTTGAAGGCACCAACCAGCACACCTTCGCCTTGGCGCGAGAATTGGTGCTCGCAGGCGCCGATCCTGCGCGTTGCGCTCGCAACGTATATTTCGGGCACTCTACGGCAAAAATGCGCTTGCTCGGAGCGGCGCTGTCGAATCTTCAGCGCGAAGGTCGGCTGGCCTGGATCTGGGTCACCTGTGAACAGATGGAACGGGTGGGGGCCAAGGAAGAGGATTGCGAAGGCCTGGTGAACTACGCTCTTTCCATTCAGGATGTCGAGGTCGCCGCGTTTTTCCGCGAGCAGCCGGACGGGCGCTTCCGCGTGAGTCTGCGCAGCAAAGGTCAGCTCAACGTATCCGCCGTCGCCGAACAATTGGGGGGAGGCGGTCACCGCTGCGCCAGCGGCTGCGCCGTGGATGGCCCCTTGTCTTTCGCCGTGGCCCGCGTGATCGCCCAGCTGCGTGTGCATCCTTCCATTCAATAGCAGGCGAGAGCCCCTCCGGGAAGAGGCCAGGCTTTTCCCCTTCGACCCGCTCCCTCCCGGCCGTTACAATCGTCGCGAGGATCCGCCGCGTGAACCATCGTCTTCGCATCGATTGGCTGCTGCTCGTCGGTTTCTCGAGCTTTCTGTTTTTTTTCGGGCTCTCGCACTTCGGGCTGCTGGGCGCGGACGAACCGCGCTACGCGGAAGTGGCCCGGGAAATGCTCGCGCGGCGCGATTGGATCACGCCGGTCTTGGGCAACCAACCTTGGCTCGAAAAACCCCCTTTGTACTATTGGCAGGCGATGATCGCCTACCGTGTTTTTGGGGTGAGCGACTGGGCGGCGCGCTTGCCCTCGGCCGTGGATGCCACGCTGATGGTCATCGCGGTCTTCCTCTTCCTGCGAAAATTTCGTCCCAATCATGCTCTTGACGGCGCCCTGGTGACCGCTTCGGCGGCGGGAGTGATCGGCTTTGCCCGCGCTGCCGCGACCGATATGCCACTGGCTGCATTCTTCACCATCGCCCTGCTTGCGTGGTACGGCTGGTATCAGGGCGGCTCGCGGCGCTACTTGGCCGGCTGTTATCTCGGCTTGGCCTTCGCCATGCTGGCCAAGGGGCCGGTGGCTCCCTTCCTGGCGGGAGCCATCCTCATCGTCTTCGCCTGGCTCCGGAGGGACTACCAGGCAATGCGGACGACCCTGTGGATCCCCGGCATCCTGCTGTTTTCGCTGATTGCATTGCCTTGGTATGTCGCGGTCGAGATCAAGAATCCGGAGTTCTTCCGGGTATTTATTGTGGAGCACAACCTGTCGCGCTTCGCCACCAATCTTTACCATCACCGCCAACCCTTCTGGTATTTCCTGCCCGTGACTCTGTTGGGACTGGTACCTTGGACGGTATTCGCCTGTGCTGCGCTCGGGGCAAGCATCCGGCAACCGCAGTGGTGGGTGCGAAGCTCCGAAATCCTTGCCCCGGCGGAAGGGCTGAGCCGATTTCAGGCCGTCTGGCTGGTTGTGCCGGTGATCTTTTTCTCCTTCTCGCACTCGAAATTGCCGGGCTATATTCTTCCGGCTTTGCCGGCGGGGGCATTGCTGGTCACCGAATACGTCGCACGTTGCCTGGCCGCCGGCCGCCGTCCGGCTTTGCGGCTGGTGGTTCTGCACGCCGTGCTGGCCAGTGCAACCGTCGTGCTGGGGATTGCCTACCTCGTCCTCGAGCATCGCCTGGGGCGCGCCGTCGGGACTGCGATCTCACTGATGTGGGCCGCCTTGCTTACCGTCGGCATCACCCTGACCCTGGGCTCGCGAGTCGGGCTTAGGGCGCTGCGTTTTGTGACCCTGGTGCCGGTGGTGCTCGCCGTGGCCACCGTGCTTCGTCTGGATGCACCCATTCTCGACAGCCGGCTTTCGGCGCGACCGCTCGCCGCCGAGATCAGCCGCCTGGAGAGCCGGCCCTTGCCCCTGGCCGTGCTGGGGGTTTCGCGGGAGGTGGAATACGGATTGGGGTTCTATTCGAGGGAAACCGTCGAACGTTACGAGGCGGGCGAGATCCCGGCCGCGGAGCACCTGCTGGTGGCGAGGGAAGGGAGCGAGAAAGCGATCGCGGAACGAGTGCCCGGTCGAAGGGTTTCCTACCTGGGAACCTTCGCTCCGCAGAGGCTGGCGTACTACTGGGTCGCGGGGGAACAGGACAAGCTAAGAACGTTGGGAGGCCGCGTTGGCGGGCCCTGGCAGGCCGGTCCAGGCTCAAGGTAGAGGATGCGGCCCCAGGGGAATATCCGTTGCCAAGGGCGCGATGGTTTGCTTTTTCGATCAGAACATTTGCCTCTTACCGCCGAAGCATCTACACTCGGCTTCGCGGCGGAATGGAGCAGATGGAATGGCAACCGTAGCCCAGCAGGAGCTCCGAGTGGAGATTCTTGACCTCAGACATTTCTCCTCCGTGGATCTTCGCCCTGTACTCGAGGAGGAAGTTCGGCTCTGGTCTCGCCTGCTTTCCTGGGATTACACCGGTTCGGCAGACATGATTCTGCGCTATGTCGACGCCAAGATCCTTCCCGGGTATGCGGCCATCGAGCGAGGCCGGGTGTTCGGGTATGCGTTTTTCGTCTACGAGGGGAGCAAAGGCGTCATTGGGGACCTGTTCGTCGCCAATGGCAACCGCCTGCCCAACCCTCAGGCAGTGGAATCGCGGTTGATCACGCATGTCATCGAGACTCTGCAGCAGTCCCCCGGGATTCATCGGATCGAGGCCCAGTTGCTGGCCCACGATGCGGGAGCGGTCGCCCGGCCTTTTGTAGAACAGGGTTTCTCCCGGCATGCCCGGCTGTTCATGGTGCTCGCTCTTGAGGGCGGAAGCGGACCCCTAACTCCCCTTCTGCCGGAGGTTGAAATTCGTCGTTGGTCGGAGCAGGACTATCAGTTGGCAGCCGCCATCATCACCACCGCGTATCGCGGGCACGTCGACTCCAATATCAATGATCAATACCGCAGTCTCAGCGGCTCTCTGCGATTTCTGAACAATATTGTGCGCTTTCCCGGATGTGGGGCCTTCGATTCGGAGTCGTCGTTCGTGGCTGTCGAGAAGCGGTCGCGAAGCTTGCTGGGGCTCATCCTGTGTTCGCGAGTGCGCCGCGACGTCGGCCACGTGACCCAGGTCTGCGTGCTGCCCGACTATCGTTCGCACGGGATCGGCGAAGCATTGCTGGCGGCGACGACCGAGAATCTGTGTCGGCGTGGCTTTTCTCTCCTGTCCTTAACCGTGACCGAAGCGAACCAACGCGCGGTCGAACTCTATCTTCGCCTGGGATTCGAGACCAAGCGGGTCTTCGATGCGTTTGTGTGGGAAGGTTAGCTGGCGTTCGCCGAGCGCACCCCGGTAGGCGCATGATGCGCTATCTCCGCAGCAGCCACATCAGCCAGCCGGCGACGAATACCCCACCGATGAACATGGCGAAGCAGTACAAGCCGTAGAGAATCTGCTCGCGGGAGGTGTTGCGCTGGGTGATGCCGAAGACCACCGAAGCAAACACCGAGAACAGCAGGGCGGCGGAAAAATGAGAGAGGGCAAGGGTCAAGGCTTTTTCCCAATCGCAATATGGTAGGCATCGGCCGCGCTGATGAAATTCAGCAGTCCAGCCACGATCAAGTACTTGGTGCCATAGTCGGCCGTGGCGTGCGAGATCGCGCTCTGCCCCCAACCGGCGGCTTGGCTCACGATGTAAAGGCCGCCCGCGCCCACGTCCCCAATGAAGCCCAAGATGTCGAGAATGTCTCCCCCGTTCGGCTGGTAGACGTGTCCTTGCATGAGCAGGCCGAGAACAAACATGATGGCGATCGAAGCCATCAGCAAGAGCCCGCGAATCCAGCGCCGCTGAATCAGATGCCCAGCCCCGGGAACCAGCCAACCGATCGCGGGGGCCAACACCGACATGCTGGTCACGGGCTGCGCCGCCGGCTTGTTTGTGCTGGCTACAACTTCATGCTTGCTGATAGGGTTTGCCATTCAGATGATTACAATCTCTCTTTGAATTTTACCGGTTACTTCCGCCCCCTGGGGCCGCACCAGCATATTGACCTCGCTGCGAACCCCAAATTCCGGCAGATAGATGCCCGGCTCGATGGAAAAACAGGAATTCGGCAGGATGCGCCGCTCATCATGAATTTCCAGATCGTCCATGTTGGCTCCGTTGGCATGGACCTCGGTCCCGATCGAGTGGCCGGTGCGGTGGATAAAGTAATTCCCCCAGCCTGATTTTTTAATGTGATCGCGTACCACCCGATCGACTTCCCACCCGGCGATCGTCTTCCCGCCTCCCGCGGCCTCCTCCACTTTCTTGATCCCGGCGTCGCGGGCGTCCCGGACCACCGTGAAAACCTCCTGCATACGGTCCGAAGGAGTCTTGCCTACGAATCCGGTCCAGGTGATGTCGTAATAGACGGCCTGCGGTTTGTTTTGCTTGCCCCAGATATCGAGCAGGACGAAATCTCCTTCCCGGATTGGGGTAGGACAGTCCGCACTCGGAGCATAGTGCGGGTTCCCGCTATGGGCGTTCACGCCGACGACGGGTGGATCATCGGTGACCAGGTTCTCGCGCTGGAACGCTTCGAGGAGCCATTGCTGCAGGGCGTACTCGCTCGTGCCCCCGTGGCGCACGCGACGTCCCATCTCGAGAAAGGCCGCAGCCGTAATGGAATCGATGGCGTCGCGCGCGGCGAAATGGGACCGGATCTGCTCCTCCGTCCAGGTGGCCTCGAACTCCGCTACCAGATCGGCGGCACTGACCACGTTCTTCCCCAGGCCGCGGATGAATTCCACGGTGCCGGCGTCTACCATGGAGACGGTGAACACGAGGTTGTTGGGGGAATACTGCATCGCGATGTCGCGGTACGGAGCCAGCAGAGCCTTGCTCTGATCGAACAGCTCTTGCCAGCCCGCATACTCCAGCTTTTTACCGGGCAGGCTGTCCAGGTGGCCGCTTTCAATCTTGTGAACCAGCTTGACCGGTTCGCCCTGCGCCGGAATGAGGTAATACCAGCGTCGGGTCACCATCAGGCTTTGCGGCAGGCCCAGCACGCGGTACGCGATGGGATCCCGATGATGGTGGTCATAGAAAAGCCAGGCGTCGATATTACGCGCCGCGAGCGACGACTGAATGGCCGGCAGGTTCATGGGCGACCCACTATTTTAAACAACCGTGGCGATTTGAGCGAATCGAGAAACTGCCTCCCCCCGGAAACAGTTGCCCGCCTTTCCCGCAACGGCCAGGAAAGAATCGCCCAAGCGAAGCCACTCAGAGCAGCATTCCGGCGATGGAGGCGGAAATCAAGTTTGCCATCGTCCCGGCAAACATGGCGCGAAATCCGAGATGAGCCAGTTCACCCCGCTTGTTGGGCGCAAGCGCTCCAATCCCGCCAATCTGAATGCCGATCGAGCTCAAGTTGGCAAAACCGCACAGAGCGAAGGTGGCGATGGTAAACGAGCGCGGGTCGAGCGAGGCGCGTTGCGGACCCAGCATCGAGAAGGCCACCAATTCGTTCAGCGCCAGCCGGGTGCCCAACAGGTTGCCGATGGCCGGGCAGTCCCGCCAAGGAATGCCAATCACCCAGGCGACCGGAGCGAACAGGGTTCCAAAGATCCTTTCCAGACTGGCGGGGAAGGCGGAGAATCCGATGCGCGCCAACAGGGAATGAACTCCGCCCAAAATGCCGTTGGTCAAGGCGATCAACGCCAGAAATGAGATCAACATCGCGGCAATGTTAAGGGCGAGATACAACCCGTCGGTGGTGCCGCGGGCGATCGCGCCGAGCAGGTTTTCTTGGTGCTCGGCTTCGGTCTCCTCCTCGCTCATCACCACCCGTCCGGCAGTTCGGGGCTGTTCGGTTTCCGGCACCAGGATCTTGGCGATCAGAATGGTACCCGGAGCGGTCATGATGACGGCACTGAGGAGATGTTTGGGCTCGATGCCGAAGGCGATGTAGGCTGCCATGATTCCCCCGGAAACGTGGGCCATGCCGCTGGTCATCACGGTCATGAGTTCCGAACGGGTCATGTCGGGCAGAAAGGGGCGTATGGTCAGCGGAGCTTCGGTTTGGCCCATGAAGATGCTGGCGGCAACGTTGAGCGACTCCGCTCCGCTTGCGCCCATGAAACGAGTCATGACGCGGGCCGCCAGGCGCACCACGAACTGCATGACTCCGTAGTGATAGAGCACGGCAAAAAACGCGGCGATAAAAATCACCGTGGGCAGCACCTGAAAAGCAAAATAGAAGCCCAGATGGGAGCCCTGCTTGCCTAAGTCGCCGAAGACGAAGGAGGATCCCGCAAACGCATAGCTGAGCAACCGGTTGACCGCCTCGCCCGCCTTCTGAAACAGAAGACGCCCGACTTCCGCCTTGAGCACAAACACGGCAAAGGCAAATTGCAAGCCCAACCCCCACAACACCGTCCGCACGCGGATGGCCCGCCGGTTCGTGGAGAACAAAAATGCCAGGCTCAGCATGCTGAGAATGCCGAGAATGCCGGTGAATCGGGCCATTCAGTTTCCTCCTGCTCCTTGGATTACGCGATGCACCAGGGGGCGGAGTTCCGCCGGAGGCGTCTCCGAGATGCGGTAGCTCTCCGCGATCAACTGCCGGGCGCGGGCGGCGCGCGACTCTAGATTGTAGTGAAGGGTGGCGAGCAGCTCGTGGGAGCGAACCCGATCCCCAACCTTTTTGTGGAGGACGATCCCGACCGATGGGTCCACCGAGTCCTCTTTCCGTTCGCGACCGCCGCCTAAGACCACAGCAGCCGTCCCGATCGCTTCCGATTGGATCGCCGTGACGTATCCGTCCCCGGGGCTGAAAACTTCTAAGCGGCAGCGCGCCCGCGGCAGCTCCGTAGGATGGTCGATGACCGAAAGGTCTCCGCCTTGCAGCGCAACCATCTGACGGAATTTTTCGAGGGCGCGCCCGGAGTCGATCAGTTGTTCGGCGGTCTGCCTGCCATGGCTTAGGGAGGCGGAGGCGCCGCCCAGTTCGAACATCCAGGCGGCAAGCTCGAGGCACAGCTGGCGGAGATCGGGCGGGCCGCCTCCGCGCAAGACCTCGACGGCTTCGGCGACTTCGAGCGCATTGCCAACCTTTTGCCCGAGGGGCTGATCCATGTCCGTGATCAAGGCCACCACCCTTTTTCCCATGCGCTCCCCGGTTGCCACCATCAGCTCGGCCAGAAATGCCGCTTGCTCTTCGTCTTTCATGAAGGCGCCGGAGCCGGTTTTCACGTCGAGGAGCAAGCCATCGATCCCTTCCGCGAGCTTCTTGCTCATGATGGACGCACAGATGAGAAAGGGGCTTTCGACGGTTCCCGTCACGTCGCGCAGGGCGTAGAGCTTGCGGTCGGCGGGCGCAATCTCTTCGGTCTGCCCTATCATCGAACAACCGCAGAGACGGAGAACGCGGCGAAACTCGGCGACCGGCAGGTTGACGTTGAATCCGGGAATCGCTTCCAGCTTATCGAGCGTTCCCCCCGTGTGCCCCAGCCCGCGGCCGCTGATCATCGGCACCAGCAGGCCTGCGGCAGCCACCAAGGGCGCGAGCACGAGGGAGGTCTTGTCGCCGACGCCGCCGGTAGAATGCTTGTCCACCTTCCGGGGCGAGAATTCAGAGAGGTCCAAGACCTCCCCCGAGCCCAGCATCACCTCGGTGAGGTCGGTGGTCTCCCGCCGGCTGAATCCGCGCAGGACGCCAGCCATCAGCCACGCGGCCATCTGATAATCAGGAATCTTCCCCCGGGTGTAGCCGTCGACCAGCAGCTCAATCTCCGCCCGCGACAGTTCTCGCCCGTCCCGCTTCTTGCGGATGATGTCGACGACCCGGAGCGGAACCGCGGCGGCGGGGATCTTATTCACGTAGGCGGAATCCTTGGGGAAGAAGTTGGCGAATGGAAGCCTCCCTCCAGCCGCTCTCCGTCGGAAAAAGGACGACGGCTTGCGGGCCAAACTCGTAGATGACTTGGCGGCAAGCCCCACAGGGGGAACAGGGAAGGCCTTGATCGTTCACCACCGCCACGGCACGGATCTTGATTCGGCCAGAATGAGCAATCGCGGCGAAGACGGCCGTGCGTTCGGCACAGTTGGTGATTCCGTAGGACGCATTCTCGACGTTGCATCCGACAAACAGCTCTCCCTTGCTCGTCACCAGGGCCGCGCCCACCCGGAAGTGGGAATAGGGCGCATAGGCGTGGTGCATCACCCGGCGGGCGGCTGCGAGCAACTGCTCGCGTTCCTTGGTCGACAGCAGGTTCTTCGGCATGCGTGCGCGCGCCTGATTGTAAACCTTCCCAGCCCATTTCACTAAGCTGCCCTCCCGCCGGGAATCGAAGCTCGAGCGGCGGTGCCGCCAACCCTGCGCGCGCGCCGGCCCGCGCGTTCTAGAGCTGGGAAACGAGCGCCGCCAGCTTGGGCTCATCGAGCTTCCCCTGGGTGCGTACTCCGGTGCAGATATCCAAGGCAAACGGGCCGACTTCCTCGATCGCCCGCCGCGCATTCCCGGCATGGATGCCACCGGCTAGAAAGATCGGAACCTCAACCTGTTCGCGAATCTTTCGACTCAAGCTCCAATCATGCTGGCGCCCGGTGCCGCCCAGTTCCTTGACCGCGAGGGAGGGGTTCCCTGAGTCCAGCAGAATCGCATCGACCGAGGGCGCTATGGCAAGGGCTTCGTCGAGCGACTCAGGACCGAGCACATGAATCACCTGCACGATCGAGATTCCCGGCAAGTCCCGCTTCAAGTCGAGATACGAACCCCGGGTGAGGCGATCGCAGATCTGCAGAGTATTGGTTCTACAGCGGCGTTGCTGCCGAACGATCGTCTCAACGTCCGCTTCTGAAGTCAGGAGAAAGGTCGCAATCGGGGGTGGCACTTTCGCTGCGATCTCGGCGATCATGGCTTCGGAAATGATGCCCGGGCCGCTGGGCATACGGGATACGAGGCCCAAGGCGGATACGCCGTAGCGGATCGCCATGCGGGCTTCCTCGAGATCGGTGATACAGCAGATTTTTACGCGAGGCTTGGAAACCGGGTGCATGGCTTCACAGTATCCGATGAAGCAGAAATGCGGCAACCGCCGAGCCTCTCCCCCCTAGCAAGAGCTCGGCGCCAAAGGCATTCATGCCTCCGATGCGCTCGGATTTACCAATCGCCGGTATTGTGCCACCCGCTGCTGCCCATTCAGTCCGGAACCAGCACCACAGGCGCGGCTTGGGGACGCGTTTTTCCTTTGCGGCCGTCCGCGTCGCGCGGTGCGTTCTGATTGACCGCGGCCACCGCCAATTGCCGATGGCGGCGAGCTTGGTGGGGCGGGTGGTTGCACCCAGGCAGGGTGAAGCCATCGCAGTCAAATTGCGGGAGATCGACAACACAGAAAGAGTCCCGCTGATGGCCAAGGCGGAGGAGCTTAATCCAAACTTCTGTCGTTCGGCATTAGTTGGTGAAGAAGGCGCCAATCGTTGATCACATCATTGCCGGACGCCTTCGGTTCACCCCGCCGCAATTCCATGGCGAGACGAGCGGCCACAAGATCTTGCGCCAGGCTCCGAGGATCAGGGCTACGCAGGATGTTCTCGCGGGCGATGCCCACCTCCACGAACTTCCTGCCCATACGAACCCGCAGCATGGGCCTGCCCTCGGAGTCCAATTGTGGCTCGCTCATTTTTTCCAGGTCGTTCCACATATGGTGCCTGTGGCCGTCGGCCAGTAACAGGTGCAACTCATTCTGATAGTTGCGACGCTCCGTCGACGGCAGGGGCGGCTCGAACTCGCGTCCCGGTTCGAGAATCATAGCGTGTCGCGCGGGATCAAATCTTCCGTCGCCGATATACGCCGCCGCCAAAATCCCGGTGACCACGGGATGCAAAACTGCGACCGGCAACACATATTTCTTGGATTTCAACACCGACTCGATGACTCCGCGGACGGGCGTGCTGCGCGGGATCGTGCCGGGCACCTGCGGAATTGTGAAGCTCGCCGACGGGAGTTCAGGATGGCGAGCGCTGAACTTCACCAACAATTTGGAAATCTGCTTGGGAGTCGTAATCCCCGCGTCAGCAATCCAGTTGCGATGCAGGGTGTTTGGGTAATAGAAGTTAATCACTTCTTTGGCAAAATCCGCGCAGTTGTGGGTCAGCAGATTGAAGTGGGAAACATTGGCGCGGGCATTGTATTGCCGAATGAATTGCTCGTCCTTTTCCCGGCTGGTTTCGATGCTGAAACCGTAGATGGTGCGGTCGTAGGCAACCCCGACGAGTTCGGTCCAATTTCCTTCGGGCGGCTCCCCGTTGGCATCGGCCGGTGCGACGGCCTCGAGATGATTCTTGCGGTACTGGTTCCTCAGGAAGGCTACAATTTTAGGGTTCGCGAAAAGGGGGATTTCGTCGGGTTCTTCGACGGCATACAAATAAGGGATCAGTGGAACTGCCAGCCAGTCGTATCCAGCGACTAGTCTGTAGCGGCTGAGCACCACGCCGGTTTCTCCGGCTCGGCAAGGGCGCAGTACGGTTGGCGACTCGGCGCACACTCCCGACAGATAAACCGCCGCATGTCCAGTGGCGGTGAAAAAGCCCAAGTGTCCGTAGGGCTGTTCGAGCAGTAGAGTGGCATCCGCCCTTGCTCGCGAGGCGCAGCTCGCCAGCACGAGAAACACGGCAAAGCACCCAATTCTCAACCCGGCATTGTGGCGGGGCATGCTGCTCATCTTGAACCCTAAAACTTCAGATTAGTTTCATAAACCCATTGTTTTCATCGTCCCCAGAATAGCTTGCCCTGAAAGCGCGTAGAAAGTAACCAAAGTCATACCACCTATTCTGAGATGCACAGCCGGCCAAAGCGAGCCTTTCGCGCAGAAGCCCTTTTTCGAGGGGGGAGAGAGATAGGATGCGGACTAATTCAGGCAACCCCTGGGGCGGGTTGCTCATCCGCTGTGCTCTTTGGGAAGGCGCTCCGAGTGCACGCGAGATCAGTGGGGGTGGGTGTTTCCCGAGAGTTCGTGCACGATTCGATTGACAAAGGATTTGGCATCGCCGAACAGCATCAAGGTCTTGTCCATGTAATAGAGAGGGTTGTCGATGCCGGCAAATCCCGGACTCATGCTGCGCTTGATCACCATCACGGTGCGGGCCTTGTCGACATCGAGAATCGGCATGCCGTAGATGGGACTGGATTGATCGCTGCGCGCCGAGGGATTGGTGACGTCATTGGCGCCGATGACCAGGGCAACATCGGTCTGTGGAAAATCCCCATTGATCTCGTCCATTTCTATCAGACGGTCGTAGGGTATGTCGGCCTCTGCCAGGAGCACATTCATATGCCCAGGCATGCGGCCGGCCACAGGGTGAATGGCAAAGCGAACCTCGACGCCACGCTTGCTCAGGGAGTCATAAAGTTCGCGGACCTTGTGCTGTGCCTGGGCCACTGCCATCCCGTACCCCGGCACGATCACGACGCGGTTCGCCGCCGCCAGAATTCCGGCAGCTTCCTCCGCGGTGGCACTGCGAACGGTTTTGTCTTCTCCCCGGCCTTCCGCCTCCGATGCTTGCACCTGTCCGAAGGCTCCAAACAGAACGTTGGTGAACGAACGGTTCATCGCCTTCGACATGATCACCGAGAGGATGAAGCCGGAGGATCCATCGAGCGCGCCCGCAATGATCAACAACTTGCTGTCCAGCACGAAGCCCATCGCCGCCGCCGACAGTCCCGCATACGAGTTCAGCAGGGAGATCACCGTGGGCATATCCGCGCCGCCGATGGGAACGATCATGAGCACCCCAAAGATGAGCGGAATGGCGATGATCGCCGGGAACAGTTGCCGGGTGTCCGGATGCAGCACCAGGTACACCGCCACGACAATCGCCATCGCCAGAAGAGACAAATTGACAAAGTTCTGGCCTTGATAGGTGAGGGGTCGCTGCGGCAAGATTTCTTGCAATTTGCCCGCCGCCATCAGGCTGCCGGTGAAGGTCAACGAGCCGAGGATGACCTCCATCGAGAGCACGGCCATCAAAAAGTGCGGGACGCTGGGGGTACGCAGGTAGAATTCGGCGGTGCCCACCAGGGTCACGCACAGCGCGCCGAAAGCGTGACTGAGCGCGGTCCGCTGCGGGACCGCGGTCATGTGCACCAGTCCGAGCGGAATCCCGATCCCGGAACCGATCACCAGGGCGATCGCGATCCACCGGTAGTCCACAATCCCGCGGTGCAACAAGGTTCCGGCGATGGCCGCCACCATGCCGATCTCGCCCGCCCACACCCCGTGGCGGGCTGTCTGGGGAGCGCTCATCCACTTCAGAGAAAGAATGAAAAGCGCGCTGGCGATCAGATACAGAAACTCGATCGCGGTTTGGCTGCCTGCGAACCCGGTGTTCATGGTTTTGTCGGGCGGCTCGTTTTGAACATCTTGAGCATGCGGTCCGTGATCAGGAATCCGCCGACAGCATTGCTCGTCGCGGCAATTACGGCCACGACGCCCAGAGCCAAGGCAAGCTTGCTCTTCTGTTCGCCCACCAAGACAATGGCCCCGACGACGGCAATGGCATCGAGAGCATTGGTGAGAGACATCAGTGGGGTGTGCAGCAAGGGCGAGACTCGCCGGATGACCTCAAATCCGACAAAGCCAGCCAGCATGAATACGAACAAACCATCGATCAACCCCGAGTTCATCTTGCCTCCCTGCTTCCTTCGCCCGCGCCCCTGAGGAGCGCTTACCGCGGTTCTTGCTCCGCCACCGACTCGGGCAGAGCAAAGAATTGCCGCACCCTTGCATTCACGATTTCGCCCCGGTGCGTCAACAGCGTTTCACGAATAATTTCATCGTCGTTGCTACGCAGTTTGCCATCCTTCACCAGATGCAGCAGAAAAGCGGTGAGGTTGCGGGCATACATCTGACTAGCATGATAGGGGACCTGGCTCGCCAGATTGATGTGCCCGATGATCGTTACATCGTGGTGGATCACGGTTTCGCCAGCCTGCGTCAATTCACAATTTCCCCCGCGTTCGGCAGCCAGATCGACAATGACCGAGCCCGGCGCCATCTTGGCGATCATGTCGGAAGTGATCAGCAGGGGAGCCTTCTTGCCGGGCACGACGGCGGT
Source organism: Terriglobales bacterium (assembly GCA_030040855.1). Classification (GTDB taxonomy): domain Bacteria; phylum Acidobacteriota; class Terriglobia; order Terriglobales; family Acidobacteriaceae; genus JAFAGX01. The sequence goes on along the minus strand of JASHSL010000400.1, from coordinate 3,063 downwards.
CGTGATCACGATGTCGTTCTCGGCCACGGCGTGAGCCAAGAGTTCACGTTGCCGGGCATAGAAGCCTTCGTCTTGGGCGGTGCCATAGCCTCGGGTGTCCTCGGCATGCTTGGCCTCAATCGGGAGTTCGATAAATCGGCCCCCCAGGCTCTTGACCTGCTCTTTCGCCACGGGACGCATATCATAGGCGGAAACCACGGCACCCAGACGTCGTGCCGTGGCGATGGCCTGCAATCCAGCCACCCCGGCGCCAATCACGAACACTTTCGCGGGCGTAATCGTGCCCGCTGCGGTGGTTAACATGGGAAAAATCTTGGGCAGAGTCACGGCCGCCAGCAGCACCGCCTTATAGCCGCAGAGCGTGGCCATCGAAGAGAGCGCATCCATGCTTTGGGCGCGGGTTGTGCGCGGCATCAATTCCACGGAGAAGGAAGTGACCCCGGTTTGCGCGATCTCCTCGATCACCGCGAGCGATCCGAGCGGCCGCAAAAACCCTACCAGCCCCTGGCCGGAACGCATCAGCGGGACATCGGCTTTTCCCGTGAGGTCGTTCGAACCGTAACAGAGGACCTGAACGATCAAGTCGGCTTGGGCGAAGACCGCAGCCCGGTCCGGCAGAATCCTGGTTCCCTTTTCGGCATAAAGCGCATCGGGATAGCCGGCTTCCGCGCCCGCCGCATGCTCGAGGACGATCTCGAAGCCGGCCTTGGTCAGGGTCGGGATGACCAGCGGTACCAGAGCAACACGACGTTCTCCGGGGTAGCTTTCCTTGGGAACGCCAATGATCAGGTTGCGCATGAACGCTTGGACCAAGAGCTACGATATCATTTCTTCATCATTTCTTCCTCGCGCTTGGCCGTCCCTTGTGTCACCCCGGAGCACTTGTTCGACCGAGAGCTCGAGGCATCCGGCTAGCCCTTACTTCTTGCGATTGAGGGGAGGGACGAGCGGGCGACGAATCGGGATGATGGCTTCGCGTGGGCTATCTCCAACCGCGCTGGCGCGCGTGAGCACTTCTTGCTGAATATATTGCACAAAATCCTGAATCTGGCGCTGCATCTCCTCCATGCGCTCCCGCATTTGCAGGATGATGGCAATGCCGCTGATGTTCACGCGAAGATCGCGGGCCAGGGAAAGAATAAATTCCAGCCTCTCGAGATCCTCGTCGGTATACATGCGGGTGTTTCCCTCGGTGCGAGAAGGTTTCAGCAGCCCTTCCCGTTCGTAAAGGCGCAGGGTTTGAGGATGAATGCCGTACATCTCGGCGACCGCCGAGATCATGTAGGCCCCTTTGGATCTCCGTTTGCTCATCCAGAGGTATTAGATCATACGCCATAGAGGACACGAACCCGACCGAGGACCGTATCCATGGCTTGGGATTCTAGACGGTGGCTTGGGGATTCTCTTGGGCGGGGGCCCAGCCCTGGGGCTTGAATCGATGCTTCAAGAAATACGCCACCACTCCGCTGGCCATCAGCACCATCCCCAGGTCCAAGGAGGTCATGCCCAGCACCTGCTCCGTCTCGCTCCGAACCACGGAGAAGGCGAGCAGAAGCATGGGAGTGATCCCGACGGCGATAGCCCCGAACATTCCTCCCGGCACTCGGAAGGCGCGAGGCAGATCGGGCTCGCGAAAGCGCAACACCGTGAGAGCCACAAATTCAAGCAGCAGGCTGGTGCCGTAGAGAAGAATGTCAATCGTCACCAAGCGTTCGAAGCCTAGACCCAGACACCATGCCCAGCCGACCGCGCACACGCCGATCGCGACCCAGGGAGCTCGGCGGCGATTCAGCTTGGCAAAGACACGCGGCAGCATGCCATCGAGCGCCATCGCCAGAGGCAAGCGGGAGTAGCTCATGACCAGAGCATTGAACATTCCAAAGGCGCTGACCATCCCGCCGACCACCAATGCCAGCCGCAGGGGAGTTCCGCCCAGCAAACCGGCGATGTCCGCCCAGGAGCCAGTTTCCCAGGCTCCGACGGGAAGACCCGTCATCCACAGCGCGGCTACGGGCAAGATGTAACTGAGGGTGACGATTGCGACCGCCGCCAGCATGGCCCGCGGGTAGGTACGTTGCGGCCGTTCTACTTCGGTGGCGATGGTCGAAGCATTGTCCCAACCCATATAGTTCCACATGGCGATCAGCAGCCCGCCAACCAGGTCCACTTTCGAGGTCGTCGGAGTCATCACGGCGTGGAATAGAGCTCCGTACTTGAGCGGAGCCAGCACAACGATCAGGGCAAACGGGGCGGAGAGGGCAAAGAACAACCAGAGCGACGTGGTCGATACCACCCGCACTCCGAGAATGTTCAAGAGCGTGCAAACGCCGACCACGGCCAATCCCACGAGAACCCCACGATGTCCTTCGGAGAACCAGGGGAACATGCGGGTGAGGTAGGCCACAAACAAGGTGGGATAGATCGCCATGTCAAAGATCGAGGCGACCAGCGAAAGCCAGGCCTCCTGGAACCCCCAAAAGTTTCCCATGGCGCGCCGCACCCAGGCGTAATAACCACCTTCATGCGGCAGAGCGCTCGACAGTTCTCCGATCATGAAAGCAGTGGGCAGACTCCAGAGAATGGGAGTCAGGAGCAGAATCAAAATCGCGCGCCCGTAGCCTGCATGCACGATGTCCTCGGTACCGTAAGTCCCACCCGATACCATAAAAAAGGTAGCCGCAATCAGTGGCCACAAGGTGAGGCGAACGGAGTGTTTTCGGAGGGGGATCGGATGCAGCGAGATGAATGGACGTGCGGTGCTAGCAGTACCCAATTTCTATGGCTTCCTCCTCCGGGGCGATTGCCTCTCATCGCCGCTCCAAACCACGCTTCCCGATACATTTCGGACTCGCGGCGAAGTTGGTTCGCAGTATGAGATTACGGGAAATTTCATCAGATGCAAGAAAATTCTTGAAAATTTTTTATCGAAGGTGTTGGAACCAAGCATTCTGCCCGCGGAGCGAAGAGCGTGGCGAAAGCCGGTTGGGGTCGAGGATTGCTCTCGCAGCGCTCCGGTTTTGCCTCGGCGACTCGCCCCACGTTCCCGCCTTGCTCATGGCGGCT